>JAGCQO010000190.1 GCA_017965125.1 Paludibacteraceae bacterium | reverse complement strand
TGGTCCTTGAGTGTCTTAACTAAGTTGGCAACAGTAGAAGCCTTCTGGCCTACAGCCACGTAGATACAATAAACAGGGTCGCCGTTCTTGTAGTTCTCGCGCTGGTTTATGATTGTGTCAACAGCGATGGCAGTCTTTCCCGTCTGACGGTCGCCGATGATAAGCTCACGCTGACCTCTACCGATAGGAATCTGAGAGTCAATAGCCTTGAGACCTGTCTGCAAAGGCTGGTTCACAGGCTGACGGAACACGACTCCCGGAGCCTTTCTCTCCTACGGCATTTCGTAAAGCTGACCTTGGATAGGTCCCTTGCCGTCGATAGGATTACCCAGCGTGTCAACAACACGGCCCAGCAGGCCATCTCCAGCCATCACCGAAGCGATACGACCGGTACGTTTCACGGAGAATCCTTCCTTTATGTTCTCTGAAGGACCGAAAAGCACGGCTCCTACATTATCTTCCTCCAAGTTCATCACAACGCCCATCATTCCATTCTCGAACTCGATAAGCTCGTTTGCCTGAACATTGTCCAGACCGAAGATGATGGCAACGCCGTCCTTCACTTGAAGAACCTTTCCGACCTCCTCCATGCGAGCAGTGCTCTCCATGCCAGCCAGCTGCTGTTTCAGAATGTCGTAAACTTCACTTGGTTTAATATCGGACATAGCGATTTTATTTTTTGATTGTTATTTTCCTATCAATTTACTCTCTATCTTCTCAAGCGACGCCTTAACACTCGCGTCATAGCGAAGATTGTTCAGTTCAAGGACGAATCCTCCTATCAGGTCTTCATTCGTCTCGTCATACATAACGACCTGCTTGCCTGTGGTCTTAGAAACCTTCTCGCGAAGCTCCTTCAGTGTCTCAGGCTTCAGTTCGCGCGCTGTTATGACCTTGCTCAAGATTATGTTCTTGTCTTTTCTGTATATCTCTTGATACATCATCGACATGAACGGCATAAACTCAAGACGCTCCTTTTTCACGACGAAAAGGAAGAACTGGTCCACAGTCTCTGTCAAGCCTGCGCCTATGGCAGTGCGAAGCAGTTGCAACTTGTCCGCATCGGAATACATAGGATTGGACAAAGCCGCCGACATGCCCGGCGTATGAAAAAACGCCTCCGACAGAGCGTGCATCTGCTCATACACAGAATCTTCCTCTCCTCGTTCCTTTGCTATGGAATAAAGAGCACTTGAGTATCTGACAGATATTTTTCCTGTATTCATTTCTTTTGTCTAAGAGTTTTTTTTTAATGAGCGGAGCCAAATCAGTTCAGCATGGCGTCCTCTTCCATTATCTTATTCACAAGAGCCATCTGAGCTTCGTCCGACTCGAGGTTCTGACGGAGCACCTTGCCGGCGATCTCCACAGAAAGTCTTGCGACCTCGTTGCGAACCTCCTTCAGAGCCTGCTGTTTCTCAGCCTCGATAGACGCTCTCGCCTCTGCCACTATCTTGTTGGCTTCCGCCTGAGCCTCCGACCTGGCTGCATCCAGCCACTGCTTCTTCTGAGCCTTGACCTCGTTTATAGCCTCTTGCTGTGCCTCTTTAGCCTCAGCTAAGATTTTTCTTCTTTCCTCCTCGACATGGGCAAGCTTAGCCTCTGCCTCGTCTGCGACCTTCAGCGCGTTGTTTATGCGCTGCTCGCGTTCAGACAATGACTTTGATATGACTGGGAACGCGTATTTCGCAAGCACGAAAAGCACAAGCAGAAACACAACCAGCATCCATATAAGGAGTCCCGATTCCGGATTAAATAGATCCATAATTGACTTTGGTTTAGCGCTAAAAAGCGGTCCTGATAAAAATCTTCCTTATTAGTCGATGCTTACGGTTGGCACCGCACAAGGCAGCGCCAACACCTAAGCATATCTCTTTGCTCTTACATCAAGAGAGCAAGTACAGCCACGACGATTGCGAACAATGCCACACCTTCTACCAATGCAGCGGCAATAATCATGTTTGTACGAATATCATTCACGGCTTCTGGCTGACGGGCGATACCCTCCATTGCTCCACCACCGATTTTTCCGATTCCCAGACCTGCGCCGATGGCTGCAAGACCTGCACCTACTGCTGCACCTAATTTTGCGAATGCTGCATAGTCAGCCACTGCGGCTGCTGCTTGAAGAATTACTGCTGATAACATAATGTTTGTGTTTTAAAAGTTATTGTTTAGATTATAATTATTTTTCTTTATTTCTTACTCTTTTTCAGCGTGCTCCTCTATTCTCGACAGTCCGATGAACACCGACGAAAGCAAGGTGAACACGTACGCCTGGAGGAACACCACCAATACCTCGAGAACCTGCATGAAGAAGGCGAAAAGCACAGAGAACACACCTGTTCCGATGCCGATGCCGAGATTCTTGCCGCACTCGCTGAGGATGAATATAAGCACCATGAAAACAAGCTCGATGATGTGGCCTGCCAATATATTGGCGAAGAGACGGATCATCAATGCCAAAGGCTTAGTAAACACTCCGACGAACTCAAGTATAGGCATTATCGGAATTGGCACTTTGAGCCATGATGGCGCTGCTGGCACAAGGAAGATGTCCTTCCAGTATTCCTTCGACGCGAACACATTAATATACACAAATGTGATAAGCGCCAGAACGGCTGTCACGGCGATGTTGCCAGTGACGTTCGCGCCGCCAGGGAAAATAGGAATCATTCCCAGAATATTGTTAATCAGAATGAAGAAGAACACAGTCAGAAGATAAGGAGTGTACTTCTCGTATCCCTTACCAATACAAGGCTTGATGACCTCATCGACAATGAACAGCACAAGTACCTCGAACGCGCCGAGAAGCCCCTTAGGCGCCTTCATCGGACTCTTCTTGTAGAAACGCACAAGCGAGAAGAACAACGCCAGCAGCAAAGCCGACGCGATGAGAATCTCAAGCACGTTCTTCGTGATGGAGAAATCCCACGGTCTTGACTCCGAGCCGTCTGGCATCACCTCCACCACACGACCCTTGTGAAGAGACGAGTTGGAGATTTTGAATCCTTCGTACTCGCCTGTCTCCTCGAAACGTGCCGACGAGAACACGAACCAGCCACGATTCTCGCTCTTGACGATCACTGGGAGCGGTATCGTGATTTCTTCTTCGTTGAAGGAAGTTATATGCCAACCGTAAGCATTTCTTATATGGCCAAAAATGAAATCTCCAGCGTTGAATTCCTTTTCCTCAGTTTCTGCCGAGTATGCCGAGAAAATCGACACGAACATCATAAGGAGAAATACGCTTCCTTTTTTTAGCAGATTCATCATTATAGCTCGTTTTTATTGTTTCTTCTTATTCCAACGTAGAAGCATCCAAGTCTCAAAACCAAGGTAAACCAAGAAAAACACACCAAACGTAATGACGAACACCATAGCGTTTGTCTTCACCAGGAACACATACACCATAACGACGAGAATCGAGAGCAAAAGCCTTGCGACCTTTATGCCCATTATCAGGTTCACGCCGTTCCCTGTCGCATTCTTCAGCAGATTCATCGTGATGCTGCCGAGCATCAGGAAAAATCCCGGAATCAACGGCAGGAGCTTTGTCTCTCCGCATTTCTCTTCTCCTATGACAAGCGTCGCCACAATGTATGTGAGCAACAGGAGCAAAGTCAATATGAGAAGGTTTCGTTTCATAAGTTCTCGCTCGAACTTCGTGTTTTTCTTTGCTTAGACCTATGCCTTGTTGTCAAGGACACGTTCCACACAGACCGAAATCGCATTGTCTCTCACCTCGACGAAGCCGCCGTCCACCTTGAACGTGCGCTCGTCAGCCGATTTGCCGTCAGCCTCCTTAATCCTCACGACCAAGTCGCCTTCCTTCAACGAAGAAATCAAAGCCGCATGGTTAGGCCAGACTGTGAATGAGCCGAGCTCACCCGGAACAGTTACCGAATCTACCTCACCTTCAAACAGGGTGCTTTGTGGTGACAACAATGTGAATTTCATATCTGATTATAAAATTTTTCTATTACTTCTTTGAAGCCTCTTCGAGCATCTTCTTGCCCTTGGCTATTGCGTCGTCAATTGTACCAACGAGGTTGAACGCCATTTCTGGGTACTCGTCCACCTCACCGTCGAGAATCATCTTGAATCCTCTTATGGTCTCCTCGATAGGAACTATGACGCCTGGTATTCCTGTAAACTGCTCGGCCACGTTGAATGGCTGCGACAAGAAACGCTGAACACGTCTTGCTCTCGACACGATGAGCTTGTCGTCCTCGCTCAACTCCTCCATACCGAGGATGGCGATGATGTCTTGCAGCTCCTTGTATCTCTGCAACAGGACTTTCACTCTCTCTGCCGTAGTGTAGTGCTCCTCGCCTATGACGTTAGGGTCGAGGATTCTTGATGTAGAGCCAAGTGGATCTACCGCTGGGTAAATACCAAGCTCGGCAATCTTACGGTCAAGCACTGTAGTTGCATCCAAGTGGGCGAAAGTAGTAGCTGGAGCAGGGTCTGTCAAGTCGTCGGCTGGCACATAAACCGCCTGAACTGAAGTGATAGATCCGTTCTTTGTAGATGTGATACGCTCCTGCATCTGACCCATTTCCGACGCCAGCGTTGGCTGATAACCTACGGCTGAAGGCATACGTCCCAGCAGAGCCGAAACCTCGGAACCTGCCTGAGTGAAACGGAAGATGTTGTCGATGAAGAACAAAATATCCTTGCTGCCTCCCTCCTGAGCGGAATCACGGAACGACTCCGCAACCGTAAGTCCAGAAAGAGCGACTGAAGAACGTGCTCCTGGCGGCTCGTTCATCTGTCCGAACACCAAGGTGGCTTGTGAGGTAGCCAAGGCTTTCTTGTCGATCTTGGAGAGGTCCCAGTCGCCTTCTTCCATGGCCTTGACGAATTCGTCGCCATATTTGATGATGCCCGACTCGATCATCTCGCGGAGCAGGTCG
>JAGCQO010000189.1 GCA_017965125.1 Paludibacteraceae bacterium | reverse complement strand
GACGAGCCGCACATCCTCGAAGCCGAGCTTTTCGCAGGTGTCGCGCAGGAAGGCGAGGCGCTTGTGAATGAATGTCGTGAGTGTGACTTGGAAATAAAACGCAAGGCGTATGTCTATGCCAAAACCGACAGCCAAACGCCAAAGCGAGTGCTGCTGGAATTCTCAAAAAAATCGGCTGAGACTATAGAGGAACGCATCGTCATCGAAAAGTCCGAACGCCACGACTATACTGACCAGTACAAGGCTCTCACCAAGAATTTTTACCTCAAATTCTAATACCGTTTATTCCGCAGAATACCACGACGAGCAGTGGATGTAATGCTCCGCCTGCGCCTTGTGGCTTTCTGCAGTCTTGTCTTTGTCCAATGTCTTGACGCATTTGGCTGGGATTCCTGCCCAAAGAGTGTATGGCTCGATGACGGTGCCAGCCAGTACGACAGCGCCTGCTGCCACGATTGCGCCTTCGCCCACGACGGCGTTGTCTAAGACGGTCGAGTTCATGCCGATGAGTGCGAGGTTGCCGATTGTTGCGCCGTGGATTATGGCTTTGTGGCCGATGGTCACGTCGTCGCACACCGTTACTTTCGATTTGCCGTAGCTTGCGTGCATTATCACTCCGTCTTGCACGTTCGTGCGCTGGCCTATGCTGATGGCTCCGACGTCGGCGCGCAGCACGGATCCAAACCACACGCTCGACTGGCTGCCGATGGTGACTTCGCCGCAAAGCACAGCGTCATCGGCTATGAAGCAGTCGTCGGCGACTTCAGGTTTTACTCCGTTTACGGTTTTTATGATGGGCATGGCGTCTTGTTTTCGTTATTGAACTTGAACGTCGATAGGAGTCTCGTATTCAGCGACTTTTGCGTGCGCCTGACGAGGCTTGTCGTTCTCCTTGCGCTCGTTCAGCTCGTAGTTCAGTATTCTGTCGAGCGACTCTGCATCTATCTTCTTCGCTACGATTTTCTTGTCCTTGTCCAGCAGGTAAACGCCAGGCGTGGTCGAGGTGTCGTAGAATGTCCAGTAGTATGACTCGCGGTCAGGGTCCCATGCGTTGGTCCAGTCCTGCAGCTTGTTTTTCTCAATGAACTCTGTCCATTCCTCCTTGTCGGTCATCAGGTAGATGGCGACGACCTCGAAGCCCTTGTCCTTGTACTTCTCGTAAACGTCGTGGATCTTAGGCGTCGTCATTTGGCAGTGTCCGCATGTCGGTTCGTAGAAATAGACGAGCGTGAACTTCTTGTCCAGGTCGTAGATGTTGAACTTCTTGCCGTTGTACTTCACGAGCGGAAGGTTCTGTCCCTTCATACCTATCTGGTTGAAACGCACTTTGTTATATTCGTTGATGATGTTTGTCATCAGTGTCGAGTCTGCCCAGAAAGCCTTGCCGGTCAGGTAGTATCGTTCTGTGATGTTGGCGAAGAGCTTGTCCATGCCCATGAGCTTGCTTTCCACGGAGTAGCTTATCACGTAGTTGGTCATGAGGTTGAAGGCTGTCGAGTCGCCCATGCTTCTTTCTATCAGCTTGATGCCTTCGGGAGCGATGCTGTCCGGCAGCTGTATGAGCTGTCTGTTGAAGAATGTGTTCAGCTTGTCGTTCAGCATGTTTATGCGCCACACTCTTGGGTCGGACAGGTCGTAATTGTCAAAGAAGTGGTTTTTGGCGTATTGGTAGCGCGCCATCTGGAATTTCTCGTCTTTGCTGTCGCCGTCTATCAGTTCTTTTGGAAATTTTGGCGGAATGAGCGCGTTTATGAACACGCCGAGCATCTTCCCTTTGTATTTCTCTGCTAATTCAATCTGCTTCGCTTCCACTTCCTTGTTGAGGGCGTTCATTGCGTTCTCGGCCTCCTTCTTCGCTTTCTCGTCGGTGGAGTTTTTCACCTGCTTTATCAGCTGGTTTTGTTTAATTCGTTTCTCGGTCATGAATCTGCCGAAGTTCACGAACTCCACGGTCTGCTCCGCGCCTGTCGCTGTGAAGCATTCAATGATGCCTTTTGTCGTGTCGGACAGTGCTAAGCCGATGTTCTGCTCGTCGCCCACGAGGAACTCGTAGTAGCGGCTGCGTTCATTCACATAAAGCATGTATAAACCTTCGGGCAGCTTCTTTTTCTTCGAGAAAAGTCCTTTGCCCTCGTGGTTCAGTCGGAGCGTATCTACGGAGAAGATTTTCCCGTTTATGTACGAGCCCAGGAATATCGTCTTGTCGGCAAGCTGAGCCGCGCGCACGCTTATGTTGTAGCCGTTGGCCTGCACGGGGAGCGACGATTTCTGGTTTACAACCTTGCCTTTGCCCATGGCGCTTACGCTGACGGCAAGCATTATTGCGAACAGTGTTTTTTTCATAATCCTTTTCTGTTATATGTGTCGGCACTTGCCAGCAAGCCAAGCCTTCTCGTCGGCGTTGAGCCAAGGCGAGAGTCGCTGCAGCACAGTGTCATGATATTTGTTTATCCAGCTTTTTTCTGTGTCGTTGAGCAATGTCAGCTCCAGACCGTTGATGTCGAAAGGGAAGAGCGTGAGCGTCTCGAATCCAAGGAGTTGCTTATTGCTGCCTTCGATTTCTTTCTTGATAACGAGCGTCAGGTTTTCGTGCCTTATGCCGTACTCGCCGGCTTTGTAGTAGCCCGGCTCGTTCGATGTCACCATTCCTGGGACGAACGGAGCGGAGTTCGGCCTTGGCGAGATGCTCTGCGGACCTTCGTGCACACACAGGAAATGCCCCACGCCGTGCCCTGTTCCGTGTCCATAGTCCAGCCCGTTTTGCCACAATGGCTGTTTCGCTATCGCGTCCAAGTTGTATCCGCTTGTGCCATTGACGAAGACGGCTGATGCGAGGGCGATGTGGCCTTTCAGCACGATGGTGAAATCGCGTTTTGCGGCCTCGGACACGTTGCCAAGGGCGAATGTCCGTGTGATGTCGGGTGTGCCGTGGGGAAATTGTGCGCCGGAGTCCACAAGCAGCAGGTTGCCGTATGTTATCTCGGCGTCGGTCTCCTCGGTGGCGGAGTAGTGGACGATGGCTCCGTGCGGACCATATCCGGCGATGGTGCCGAAGCTCTCGCCGACGAAATCCGGCAGCTCGGCACGGAACTCATGCAGCCTCTCGGCCGCGCTCAGCTCTGTCACCTTGTTGCCAGCGGCGAGTTCGCCTTCCAGCCACATCCAGAACCGTGTGAGGGCGGCGCCGTCCTTCTCCATCGCGAGCCGCGTGCCGGCGATTTGCGTGTCGTTCTTCGCGGCCTTCATCCTGCATACTGGCGACGGCAGTGAGAATACCTTGTTGTTTCTCGACGCGAGCTCGAATATGTGCGCGTTCGTTTTGTCTTTGTCGATGGCTATGTTTTTGCCATTCAAGTCGTTTATGTAGCGTTCAAAGCCGTCGTAATCAAGGGTCTTTATGCCGTTGCGTTCGCAGTGCGCCTTGACCTCAGCGGTCAGCTTCTCGCTGTCGATGAAGAGCAGGCTCTCGTTCGGGGTTATGATGGCGTATGAATAAACCACAGGGTTGTATTCCACGTCGTTGCCTCTTATGTTGAACAGCCAGGCGATTTCGTCGAGTGCGGAGATTATGACGGCGTCGGTGTTTTTCGGGCAAAGCCCATGCAGCCTGGCTATTTTCGATAAGGCCGACTCGCCGGCGTATTTCTCTTCGTGGACGAAGGCTTTTGTGCAAGGCATCGGCGGACGGTCTTTCCATGCCTCGTCTATCAGGTCCGTCGTGCTGTCTATCTTGTGCTCCCTGATGAAAAACCTCATCATGTCGAACTCGCTGGTCGGGAATAGCTCGGACGGTATCGAGATGGTTTTGCCTTTAGCCGTGTTTTTGCGCAGCCATTCGATGAGGGTCGGTGTCTGGGCTGTCCCCATTTTCATCAGGTCTATGCCCGAGCCTTGGAGCTGCATCTCCGCTTGTATGAAGTAGCGCGAGTCGGTCCACAATGCTGCTTTGTCGTTCGTCACGGCGAGCGTGCCTGCCGAGCCAGTGAATCCGGAGAAGTGCTCTCTGGCCTTGAATCGGTCGCAGACGTACTCGCTGGAGTGCGGGTCGTTGGTAGGTATGACCGCAGCGTCTATGCCGTGCCTCTTCATGGCTTCTCGCAGCTCGTCTATGTGTCTTGTTGTTTGCATCGTGGCGTCACGCGTTTTTTTTGATTATGCAAATATAATGAATTGGGATTTGAAGATGTGTCGTTGCCGTTCAAAGTTAATGGTCTGGCGCATGGATATCGCGCCCCGTCAAAATACCTTTTTTGTGGTATTACTTTGGAATAAATCCACTATAACTTTGCATTCGTAAAGAATAAACG
>JAGCQO010000188.1 GCA_017965125.1 Paludibacteraceae bacterium | reverse complement strand
TGTGAACTTCACGTCGGAGTCCTTCACCGAGAACTCCACCTCAGTACCCTCCGAACGGCCGATCCAGTTCTTCTGGGTCTCCTTTATCGAGTCGCTCCAGTCGATGACGTCAAGTCCGTCGAGCCGTCTCTGTGCGTATGCGCTGACACGCAAGCACCATTGGCGCATCTTCTTCTGCACCACAGGGTATCCGCCACGCACCGACACTCCATCGACAACCTCGTCGTTGGCAAGCACAGTGCCGAGCTTCGGACACCAGTTCACCATTGTGTCGCCGAGGTATGCGATGCGGTAGTTCATCAGCACCTGCTGCTTCTTCACCTCGTCCCATGAGTTCCACTCGTCGGCAGTGAAGCTCAACTCCTCCGAGCAAGCCACTTTTATCACGCCGCCGTCGTCGCTCAGCGTTCCCTTTGTCTCGAATCGCTTGATGAGTTTCTCTATAGGCAATGCCTTCTGCTGCTTGTTGCAGTAGAACGAGTTGAACATTTGCTGGAATGCCCACTGCGTCCACTTGTAGTAGTCGGGCGAGCATGTCTTCACCTCTCTGTCCCAGTCGAAGCAGAAGCCTATCTTGTCGAGCTGCTCACGGTAGCGGGCGATGTTTTTTGTGGTAGTTATGGCAGGGTGCTGTCCTGTCTGTATGGCGTACTGCTCAGCTGGCAGTCCGTATGCGTCGTAGCCCATAGGGTGCAGCACGTTGAATCCTTGCAAACGTTTGTATCGGCTGTATATGTCTGATGCGATGTAGCCCAGCGGATGACCTACGTGCAGACCGGCTCCAGAAGGGTAAGGGAACATGTCGAGCACGTAGCACTTAGGCTTGTCGTTTATCTCCACGTGGTAAGTCTTGTTCTTTCTCCAGTATTCTTGCCACTTTTTCTCAATCTCGTTGAATTTGTATTCCATCTTGTTTTTGTCCTATGTTGCTTTTGTTTTATTCGTTCTTAGTGTGTTACAGCAAGGCTTTCCGCTTCGGCAGAAGGTCCGGATTGCCATAAAAATACAAATATACGTCTTTAAAACTTATTTTTCTGTACCTTTGAGGGATTTGTTCGCCGTGGGGGATTTATTTGCACATGATGCTTTCTTGGCGATGCTTTTCTTTTGAAAATATAAACATTTATAAGTTATGAAATTTAAAGACATGGGTCTCGACGAGAACATTCTCGAGGCTTTGGAATATATGGGTTTTGATGAGGCTACGCCGATTCAGGAACAGGCCATACCTGCCGTCCTCTCCGACCGCGACCTTATAGCTTGCGCGCAGACGGGAACCGGCAAGACGGCGGCTTTCGTGCTGCCTGTGTTGCACAAATTGGCCAACAAGCAGGATTCGCACACCAACACGCTCATCCTTGTGCCTACACGCGAGCTTGCCATACGGATAGACCAGCAGATACAGGGGCTGTCCTACTACATTTCCGTCGGCTCGATAGCCATCTACGGCGGAGGCAACGGCATCATCTACGCCGAGCAGGAACGCGCCTTGCGTGACGGACGCGACATCATCGTGGCCACTCCGGGCAGACTCATCTCCCATATGGCTCAGGGCTACGTCAACTTCAAGCACGTGAAGCACCTGATTCTCGACGAGGCCGACAAGATGCTCGACATGGGCTTCGTGGACGACATCCTGAAGATTGTTTCCATCCTGCCGAAGGAGCGTGAGACACTCATGTTCTCGGCGACCATGGCTCCGAAGATTCGCTCGCTCGCACGCAAGATTCTCCGCAACCCGATGGAGATAAACCTCGGCATCGCAAAGCCGGCTGAGGGAGTGAACCAGAACGTTTACCTCGTCTATGACAACCAGAAAAACGCGGTCCTGCGTCATATCCTCGACGTGAACAAGGACTTCTCAAGCATAATTGTCTTCACTTCCGCTAAGGTCATGGTCAGGGAGATTGTGCAGTCGCTGCGCCAGCATGGCATCAAGGCTTTGGGCATTTCGTCCGACCTCGACCAAAGCCAGCGCGAGGAGGCTCTGATGCAGTTCCGTGCCAAGAGGGTGCGTGTGCTTGTGGCTACCGACATCATGAGCCGTGGCATCGACATCAAGGGCATCGAGATGGTCATTAACTACGACGCGCCACGCGACGCCGAGGACTACGTCCACCGCATCGGACGAACAGCGCGCGCCAACTCCACCGGCGACGCCTACACGCTCATCAATCCGCGCGACATGGCACGCATGAAGAGCATCGAGGACCTTATCGAGATGCAAGTGCCTCGTCTGCCTCTGCCCGAAGGTCTGGGCGAAGGTCCGGCGTGGAATCCTGAGCAGCATGGCTCAAAACGCCCTAACGGCCAGCGTAACTCCCGTCGTCGTGGTCACGGCGGCAACAGACGTGGCGGCAAGCGCGGCGACAACCAAAGGCGTAACCAGAACAAGCAGCAGTAAATGAACGAGATACGAAACGGCAGCCCGAGGATTCTCGGAATCTTGAACGTGACAACAGACAGTTTCTCCGACGGTCAGGACTTTCTGGAGCCGGCCAAGGCTGTGGCTCACGCCGAGGAGATGTGGGCATCAGGCGCGGCTATGATAGACGTGGGCGCGGCTTCGAGCAACGTGGCGTCGTCGCCCGTGAGTGCCGAGACCGAGATTTCGCGTTTGGAGGCCGTGTTGCCGGAACTGAAGCGTCGTGGCATGGCTGTGTCGGTCGATACGTTCAAGCCGGAGGTTCAGCGCTGGTGCCTGAAGTCGGGGCTTGTGGACTGCATCAACGACATCCAGGGCTTCCCCTTCCCCGAGGTTTACGCCGACCTCGCTGACAGCGATGCGCACTTGATACTGATGCACAGCGTTCAGCGCATGGGCTTCGCCACCGAGGTTGTGACCGACCCTGTGGCGGTGTTCGACTCCATGATGAGCTATTTCAGTGAACGCATCGAGGCGCTCGTCTCGGCTGGCGTGCGGGAGGAAAGGATAATCCTTGACCCGGGCATGGGCAACTTCCTCGGGTCGAATCCGGAGACGTCGGTTTATGTGCTGCGCAATGTCGAAAGGATAAGGTCGGAGTTCTCCTTGCCGGTCATGATAGCCCTGTCACGCAAATCGTTCCTGGCTAACATCTCGTCATGCGACGCCGACAAGTCGCTGCCGTTGGCTCAAAGGCGTTCGTCGGCTACTCTTGCTGCCGAGCTTTTCGCCGCGCAGTCCGGTGCCGACTGGCTCAGAACCCACGATGTCAAGTCTTTGGCTACTGCTCTTGAGGTTGACTCTGCTCTTCGTGGCTGACCCTTCCTGTCTTAAACGAGAAATTCTTCTGCGCGAGGAACGAGAACACAGTCGTTATGGCTGTTGTTATCATCTTTGATGGCGTCGGGTAAATGCCCATTACATCGACGAAGAGCTTCAAGCACAGATAGTTAATGAGGATATTCAAACCCACGACCGAGAGGTATCTCCACAGCTGGGTGTGCTTCTTGAGTTTGGATGTGCGGAACGAAATGTGCCTTGCCAGGTAGAAACCTGTCATCAGCGAGATAGGGAACGAGAAGGCAAGCGCGGCGATGTGCGGCGACAGAGTCACGATGCCGAGATCCACGTTCTGGTGCCTGATGACGAAGTTGTAAAGCACAAAGTACAGAACCCAGTCGAACACGACGTTTGCGCCGCCGCATGCTCCGTATCTGAATATCTCGAGCGAGATTACCCTTTTGAAAGGAGGGTAGAAGAAGTCGATGATTGATATTATGAGTCTGTCAAGCGGGTTCACTGTGAAAACGTGTTCAAAAAGTCAAAAAATTCCGTCTGTTTGTATGTTTAAAAAGAATGAGTTACTTTTGTGTTCTTCAAACGAATGCAAAATTAATCCTTTTGCGAATATTTTGTACATCGTTTTATCAGTTAAACTAAATTAAGAGCAATATGTCAGACGACGCAGGTTTGCCGCGAAGTAATGATAACTCAAGTAAGAGCAAAGAAGAGCTTGGGTCAGCACTTCCTCAAGGACGAGGGGATTGCTCGACGTATTGCCGATAGTCTGGAACTGTCGGAGAGAACCCCTGTGCTCGAAATCGGACCTGGCATGGGAGTCCTCACGAAGTATCTGATTTCAAATCCTAACGCAGATTTCAAGGTTGTAGAGATAGACAAAGAATCGGTTGCCTACCTCAACGAGCATTATCCGGAGTTGAGAGTCATCGAGGGCGATTTCCTCAGAATGAGACTCAATCAGGACTTTCCAGACGGACTGTGCATCATAGGTAATTTTCCATACAACATATCAAGCCAGATTTTCTTCAAGGTGCTTGAATACAGAGACCTCGTTCCGCAAGTGGTGGGCATGATACAGAAAGAAGTGGCTGAGCGCTTGGCAGAGCCTCCGGGTTCGCGCACATACGGCATACTCAGCGTGCTGCTTCAGGCCTACTACGACATCGAGTATCTCTTCACTGTGAACGAAAACGTTTTCGCCCCTCCGCCGAAGGTCAAGTCGGCTGTCATCAGGCTGAAGCGCAACTCGCGCAAGTCGCTCGACTGTGATGAGAAACTCTTCTTCTCTGTCGTGAAGACGGCGTTCAACCAGCGACGCAAACAGCTGCGTAACTCGTTGAAACCGCTCCTGCAGAAGAAAGACGCGACCGACGAGCCTAAGATTCTGGACTACCGACCCGAACAATTAGGAGTGGAGGACTTCGTTCAGCTTACGAACTACGTGGCGAGCCGCCAAGCCGACAACCCTCCGCTTTGATGCCTAAAAAACGGCTGGAATAGTGTTGTGCAGGCGATAAGAAAAAGCGCAGCCTCCAGACTTTGGGATACGCCGAATGTGTTTCCCGTGAGTGAATAAAGCGTGTGAACAAAATCCACGCAGATAAACAAACCTCATAAAAGCGTAATAAAATGTCTGAACTGAAATTGTTCTACAAGGACGAAGGAAAAATAAAGATGTCACGCAACATAGAGTTGCTTAAGGTCATCCCGTTGTCGAAATTCATCTGGATTGACCTCAACGACGTTGCCGACCAAGTGGAGGACCAGCTCGAGGAATTCCTTAAAATCTACATCCAGGAAGAGGAGGAAATCGAGGAAATCGAGCTTTCCGCACGATATATACAGACCGAGGACACCATCGTGGCCAACTCGCATTTCATGCAGGACGACTATCAGATGGAGCCAGTATCATTCATACTCAAGAACAACATCCTCGTCTCCGTGCGATACGCCAACCTAAAGGCGTTCCACGAGACCGTAAGGCGCATCTACGCCAACCCGAAGATGTACGAGTCGGGCTACCATGTGCTGGCCTCGCTCCTGGAGACGCGAATCGAGCTGGACGCCGACGTCATCGAGGACATCACGTCTTACATTTCAACCCTTTCCTCAACATTGAAAGAGGAGGATGTTGACGACGATATGCTTATCAACATCAAGGAGTTGCAGGAAAAGACAATGCTGATACGTGAGAACATCATCGACAAGCAGCGCGTGGTGAGCAACATGCTGCGCAGCGACCTGTTCCCTCGCGACCTCAAGCCGAAGCTCACCATGATAATCAAGGACATCAACTCGCTCATAGAGCACACGAACTTCAGTTTCGACCGTCTGGACTACTTGCAAGACACGTTCCTCGGTCTCGTAAACATCCAGCAGAACAAGATAATCAAGATATTCACCATCGTTTCGGTGATATTCATGC
>JAGCQO010000187.1 GCA_017965125.1 Paludibacteraceae bacterium | reverse complement strand
GGACAGGTTGTGGGCGAGCACTGCAAGGAAGGCGACTTGGTGGTTAACGTAACTAAGTCCAAGAAACTGACCAACATGCGTGCTTCCGGCTCAGACGAGAAGGTTGCTCTTGCGCCTCCTGTAGTATTCTCTCTCGAGGAGGCGCTGGAGTACATCAAGGCTGACGAGTACGTGGAGGTGACACCAAAGTCAATCCGTCTGCGTAAGATCATCCTCGACGAGAACGAGCGTAAGAAACTGCGCAACGCTAAGGACTAATAAATTAGCAACACACAATAAAAAAAGCTGAACCCGAAAGGATTCAGCTTTTTTTGTTTGTCTTTTCTTATGCAACCGCTAATCGCGCGGCGACACTACAATCCACTCGCCATTCTTCTTTACAACCACGCCTTCCTCCGTGTACTTTATGTCCTCGTTCTCACACGGGATAAGCAGTTCGCCGAGCTCGTTCATCAGCCCCCATAAAGCATTCATACTGACGAAGAAATACGTATGAGTACCATCGGCGAATACCGGAGCAATGGCATCGAAAAGAGGTTGAGTGACCATGGTGCCGTTCTGTGCAAAGAGTGCGCGCTTGCCATCCTTATGTCCTATGGCAAAATTTGTCAAAACCGTAGGAAGAATGTCAAAATTGTCCCATTCGTTTTTCACAGTGAGCGACCATGTGTCAACATTGTCGCCTTTGGTTATCAGTCCCCAACGGTATTTCTTTCCATTCTTCTTTCCGACGGCAATCGGAGCATCCTTTGCTACACATTTGACTGAATCGTATTTGTAGAATTCCACTGCCTTTTTTAAGAGATTAACGCTGCCTATCTTGCCCTTTTTCATATCAAACACGCCCCATTTGTGCCCCAGCCAACGCTGCACACAAACAGCACGGGAGTTAAACATGATCATACCTGTAAGCGTGGACGCATACGGTTCTTCAAACGCCCATTTCTTGGAATTGTCATCCCAGATGGAGTAATTGCCATCCGTTCCGACAGCGACAACAAATCCGTCAGCCTCGCCTCCTGGCACACCATACAATTTCTGCGCCGCCGCATTCATCTGCGCATTTCTCGCGAACCTGTCTGGCAGACTGGTCAGATATGACGAAAGCATCGTTGTCGCCACCGAACTGGTCAAAGAGGAAACGACCGCAGCTGTGGAAGTGGATGTCGAAGAATATGATGATGGTGTCGTAATTCCTGGTGCAGAAGATTTACTACCGTAAGGACAACCTGGATTATGTGAATAAGGATTTGAAGTACCGCATGCAGCGCACACACCCTTGCTGGCAGGAGGCACGCTCGCTGAACCAGCCATGTTTTTCAATTGACCATAAGCACTCTGTGCGTAAGAGCCGCTTAAAACGACAAAAGACAAAACGAAGAAAAATATTAGCCTTTTCATAGTCGTAAGTTTTAGAAACGTGATATCGTAAAGATGTGCATTTATATTGTTAAAATCAAGGAATGAATAAAAAAAGGCCCGGAGTAAATTCCGAGCCTGTAATAATCCAAAATGCTAAAGTCTTACATATTCTCCTTCTTCACCTCGAAGTAAGCCTGAGGATGGCGGCATGCTGGACACTCCTCCGGCGCCTTCTTGCCCTTGTAGAGGAATCCGCAGTTGCGGCACTGCCATACAACTTCCTCGTCCTTCTCGAAGACCTTGCCTTCCTGCAGGTTCTTGAGGAACGCGAGGTAACGCTGCTCGTGTCCAAGCTCAGCCTTGGCGATGTTGCGATACATGTCGGCTATCTCAGGGAAGCCTTCCTCATCGGCTATGTCAGCGAAATGAGGATAGTCCTTTTCCCACTCCTCACGCTCGCCGTCGGCAGCTGCGGAAAGGTTCTCCAGCGTCGTGCCTATTTTTCCGGCTGGGAAAGTAGCGGTTATCTCCACCATTCCCCCTTCGAGATACTTGAACATTCTCTTGGCGTGCTCCTTCTCCTGGTTAGCCGTTTCCTCGAAAATCGCGGCTATCTGCTCGTAGCCCTCCTTCTTTGCCACCGAAGCGAAGAATGTATAGCGGTTTCTCGCTTGAGACTCACCTGCGAACGTGGTCAGCAAGTTCTTCTCGGTCTGTGTTCCTTTAATTGATTTTCCCATAGTTTATTGATTTGTTGGTTAGTGCGTAAATATATGAAAAAGGCCCGAATGAATAACATCCGAGCCTTTCATATTCTGTTTATTTATAATTTAATAATAATCGTAGTTTCGGCGGTTGTTGTTGCGTATGTCTTTTGCCTCCATGAACTGCGCCTTTGTCTCGTCGGAGAAGTGGAAGTTCTCTTTCTCCTCCAGCTCGCGTATTTTCTCTTCCTCCTCTTCCTGCTTAGCACGTTCCATGGCTCTGAGCATCTCCTCTGGTATCTCCTCTTCCTGCACCGCGTTTGCGTCAGGGTATCCGAAGTGGAGCCTCATCAGATTCCATGAGCGGATGTACTTGTTCTTGTATTTCGCAGGCTCCCAGCGTGGCATCGTCGCCATGAAACGCTCGGCCTCGCGCTCGAAGATCTGGTCTGTATGTGTCAGGAATCTCACATGCGAGATTTTTCCGTTTCTCTCCACATAGAAAAGTGTGAGGATTGAGTATTTGACGCTGTCCTGCAGATTCTTCGCTGGGTTGATGATTCTGCTCTGCATATAAACGTGCAGCAGCGAGTCGCCGCCTCTGAAACGTGCGGCAGTGTCAGGCTTCAGATTCAACTCGTCATCGTCCTGAATTTCCTTCATAACCTTTGCATATTCCTGAGCCTTTCTCTGGTCAGGGCAGTTGCAGTCATCGTCAAGTTCTTTGTTCTGCGCGAATGTCGAAACACATGCGACAGCGAGCGCAAACAACAGAAATAAACCTTTAGATTTCATATTACTTAAAGCAATTCTTTGATTTATACGGCAAATATACAAGAACTATGGGAATAAAAAAGCAGAAGAAGACAAATGTTTTACATTCATGATTTTCAATACGGAAATTTTTCCTTAATTCTTTGTTAGGAAACAAATGAGTGATTAACTTTGTCATTCTTAATAGTTGCTATCAGAGCAGTATAATAAACATTAAACTCAATTTCTATATTTTATGAATTTATTCATTCTGAATTCGTCTATCGGACGTAAGCTGGTGATGAGCATCACTGGTCTATTTCTTATTTTGTTTCTGACATTCCACATGTGCATGAACCTCGTGGCGCTTTTCTCGGCAGAGGCCTACAACACAGTGTGTGAGTTCCTCGGAGCAAATTGGTACGCACTTGTCGGCACAGCTATCCTTGCCGCAGGATTCATCATCCACATCATCTACGCTTTGATTCTTTCGATCCAGAATCGCAAGGCGAGAGGCAATGACCGCTACGAGGTGACAAGCCGACCAAAGTCAGTGGAGTGGGCATCACAGAACATGCTTGCGTTGGGAGTTGTTATCCTTGCGTTCCTCGCACTGCACCTCTACCATTTCTGGGCAAAGATGCAGCTCGTCGAGTTGCAGCACATGGCTGGCGCAAATGTTGACACAAGCATGGCAGCAAACGGAGCATACTACATCCAGCAGACATTCTCAAATCCTGTGAATGTTGTACTGTACCTGATTGCATTGTGCGCATTGTGGTTCCACCTTTCTCACGGATTCTGGAGCGCGCTTCAGTCTATGGGACTTGACAACAAGACTTGGTTCAACAGAGTGAAAAACATAGGAATCGGTTACGCGACTTTCTTGGTCGGAGGCTTCGCTATCGTGATAATCGTATTCTTTATTAAAAGCCTTTGTTGCGCATAATCCATAAACCATCATAAATCAACCGATTAACGTATTAAAATCATGTCAACCACAATAGATTCAAAAATCCCAGCAGGACCAGTGTCTGAGAAATGGACCAATTACAAGGCACACCAGAAACTTGTAAACCCTGCTAACAAGCGTAAACTTGATATTATTGTAGTAGGAACCGGACTCGCAGGCGCATCTGCTGCGTCAACTCTCGCCGAGATGGGTTTCAACATCCTTAACTTCTGCATCCAGGACTCTCCACGCCGCGCACACTCTATCGCAGCGCAGGGAGGTATAAACGCAGCCAAGAACTATCAGAACGACGGCGACTCTGTTTATCGTCTTTTCTACGACACTGTGAAGGGCGGCGACTACAGAGCACGCGAGGCTAACGTTTACCGTCTGGCAGAGGTTTCAAACAACATCATAGACCAGTGCGTGGCACAGGGCGTTCCTTTCGCTCGCGAGTACGGAGGTCTTCTCGCTAACCGTTCGTTCGGTGGCGCGCAGGTTAGCCGTACGTTCTACGCCAAGGGTCAGACGGGTCAGCAGCTTCTGCTGGGTGCCTACAGCTCGCTGAGCTGTCAGGTGAAGGCCGGCAAGGTTAAGCTTTACACCCGCTATGAGATGGAAGACGTGGTCATCATCGATG
>JAGCQO010000186.1 GCA_017965125.1 Paludibacteraceae bacterium | reverse complement strand
TGCCTATCAACGGAACAGACCAGCGCCACGAGAACGGGTACTCTATTCTTTTGGGCCACCAAATGACAAAAAGGAGCACGCCCATAAGAATGACTTGGTAGTAAGTGAAATAGACCTGAACTGCCATACGGTCGAACTCCTTCATCAGGAACTTGTCGTAGAGGCCGCTGGAAGCACCGATGAGAGTGGAAATGACCAAGCAGATAATCCACTTGTTGTTCACCGCGCCCTGCTCTTCCCTCCTGCCTATGACTGAAAAGAGATAGAAACAAAGGATGGCGAAGGCGACTCCGAGGCTTTGATAAACATTAAGGCGCTCGGAAAAGATGATGAAAGCGCCGATAACGGTCCACACCGGCTGAATGGCTTTGACCGGCGAAACGACAGTCAGCGGAAGGTGCTTCATGCCGGCGTAACCGAAAATCCACGAAGCAAGGACTATGAGCGACTTGACGAGGATAAAGCCATGTGTCCGCGCGTCGATGTCTGCCACATAAAACGGCGTTGACGAAAGCAACGACGGCGACACGCGCGAAAAGAGCAAAAACGGAGTAAGGATGACGGCCGAAGTGACGATAGAGAAGAACAGCACCGGCATCAGTGCATTGCCTTTCAGCGAGATTTTCTGGAATACATCATAAAGTCCGAGAAATATTGCCGCGAAGAATATGACAACGACCCACATGGCTACAAGTAATCGTATTTCACGTCAACCAAATACAGCCCTTCTGCAGGCGCCGATGTCCCAGCCTTGCATCTGTCCTTCGCCTCGATAATCTCGCAGAACTGCTGCGGCGTCATTTTCCTGCGGCCGACGACGAACAGTGTTCCCACAATGGCACGAACCATGTTGCGGAGGAAGCGGTCGGCGGTGATGGTGAAAACATACAGACCGTCGCCACGGCATGTCCACTCGGCTTTGGTCACACGACAGTTGTTGGTCTTGACGTCGGTGTGGAGCTTGCTGAAGCTGGTGAAGTCGGTGAAAGTAAGGAGTTTCGACGCGGCCTCGTTCATAGCCTCAAAGTCGAAGTCGAAGAACTCGAAGTCGGCGAGTCCGAGCAGGAAAGGATTCTTCTTGGTCGAGAGCCAATACTCGTAAGTCCGGCTTTTGGCGTCGAAACGCGCATTGGCGTCGTCGGCCACCTGACGCAGGTCGTAAACGCAGATGTCTGGCGGAAGTATGCGGTTCAGCCTGTACACAGAGTTGTCGTCCGGGCACCACGACGACGCGTCGAAGTGGGCGTACATCGTCTTGGCATGCACGCCGGCGTCGGTGCGTCCTGCGCCAGTCGTGGAGATTTCCTCCCCCGCGACAATCGACAAGGCTCTGTCGAGAACCTCCTGCACAGTAACGCCGTTCGGCTGTTTTTGCCAGCCGTGGTAAGCAGCGCCGTTATAAGAGAACTTCACAAAAAATCTGGACATGGCTATATTTTTCTTCCTGCGACTACAGTTATGAAATCTTCTCTGTTGAAATATTTGTTCGCCAAAGAGATTATCTCTTGCGGCGTTATGGTCGTTATGGCGTCGATGTACTGCTGCAGACGACCTTCCGGACGACCGTTCATCGTCTCTAAGCAGTAGTCGGAAATGGAGTATGAACTGTCGAACTGCGCGAAGACATTGCCCAAGATGTAGTTCTTCAGCACACGGAGCTCATCCTCCTTCACAAGCTCGGTTTTCAGGATTTCCATCTGACGGAAAACCTCGTCAACAATCGCGTCGGTGTATTTGCAGTCGGCATCCGTGCTTATCTTTATGAAACAAGTTTTCAGGCCTGTCTGCAACGCAGCGGTGATGCCGTATGTGTAGCCCTTGTCCTCGCGAATGGACATCATCAGTCGGCTGCCGAAATAGCCGCCGAGGAGCGTCACCAAGACCTTGAGTTTGTGGTAGTCCGGCTCGTAGCTCGTCATTATCGGGCTGGAAATGCTTATGTTGTTTTGCACGGCGTCAGGAACCTCGACGAAGATGTTTCTTTCGGCTGTTCTTTCCGGCTCCATCCATGGCTTTTCGTCGGAGAATGAGCCAGCCCAGTCGTTGCCGCCAAAATGCTTGTTTATCTGTGATATGATTTCGTCATTGACATTGCCGCAGACAATCATGTGGCATCTTGACGAATTGAAAAAACGCTTGTGGAAGTCAACGACATCGTCGCGAGTCAGAGCCGTAATATCGCTCTCGCTCTCCACACGTCCGTAGGGGTGGTTCGTGCCGTACATGGCTTTATTCATGACCGCCGCACCCATAAACGACACCTTCCGGCTGTTTATTCTGTAGCCGGCGAGGAGCTTGTTTCGGAAAATCTCCATCTCGTTCTGAGCGAAAGACGGATTTTTCACCACGTCCTCAGCCACAGCGTAGGTCTGCGAAACGTATTTCGACAGCGACGTCACCGAATAAAACGAAAAATGATTAGCCGACGACGGGGTGAGCCATGAGCCGTAGAAATCGAGGTCGTCAGCCACCTGCTGGGCGTTCCTCGTGGCAGTGCCTTTGTCCAGGAGTCCGCACGTCATCTTCGCCGCCAGCATCCTCGACTCGCAGTACTTGCCTCCGCTGAAAGCCAAGTCGAGCCTTATGAGGTCGAGCGCCTCGTCTTTAACGACGCCGAGCCTTATTCCGTTGTCCAACGACACGAAATCCGCCTTCGGCTGGCGAATAGACGTAATCTGGCTTATTTCAGGCAAACGTGAACGGTCCGGCATAGTTATAAAAGTATGGCTTTTGCCTTCTCCAAATCCTCCGGAGTATCGATGCCGATAGTTCCGAACTCAGTGATGCCGACCTTGACCTTGTAGCCGTTCTCGAGCCAGCGCAACTGCTCCAAGCTCTCCGCCTTCTCCAGCGGCGACTGAGGCAAGGACGTGATCTCGGCGAGCACGTCGGCGCGGTAAGCGTAAAGCCCGATGTGCTTGAAGTAGCGCGAGTAGGCAGAGAGCCATTCGCCGCTCTCCTTGCCACGCACATAAGGTATCACAGAGCGTGAGAAATACATCGCCTCCATGTTCTTGTTGACAACCACCTTTGGCGAATTCGGGTTGAAGAGCGCATCCACGCCGTCCGACTCCTTGAATGGCTGCACAAGAGTCGCTATCTGGGTTGAAGCGTCGTCGAAGCACGCCTTCACTGCGTCTATCTGCTCCGGACGGATGAACGGCTCATCACCTTGTATATTTATGACCACGTCGAAGCCATCGCCAACCTTGGTGAATGCCTCGTAGATGCGGTCGGTGCCGCTCTGGTGGTCGTTTCTCGTCATCACAGCCTTGCCGCCGAACTCAGTGACCTTGTCGAAAATGCGCTGGTCGTCGGTAGCGACATAGACATCGTCCACCGATTTTTTCACCTGAGCATAAACTCTCTCTATAACGGTCCTTCCGCCGAGGTCAGCCAACGGCTTTCCCGGGAAGCGTGTTGATGCATAACGTGCAGGTATTACAGCCAGAAATTTCATAATTCAAATATTTTAGAGCACGCCCTTTGTACTTGGCAACTCGTATTTATAAATATCACGTTTAACCGCCATCTTGATGGCCTTGGCAAGAGCCTTGAAGATGCCTTCGATCTTGTGGTGCTCGTTGTCGCCCTCGGCTTTTATGTTGAGGTTCATCATGGCCGCATCGCTCAACGACTTGAAGAAATGCAGGAACATCTCTGTCGGCATGTCGCCTATCTTTTCACGCTTGAACTCCGCGTCATAAACGAGCCAAGGTCTGCCGCCGAAATCCAGCGC
>JAGCQO010000185.1 GCA_017965125.1 Paludibacteraceae bacterium | reverse complement strand
CTTTATGGCAGTGATGCCGTCCTTTGCTGCTACAGCCTTTATCTGGTGCTCGATGAAGTCGGTCGAGATTGTAGTTCCCTTTGCCTTAGGCTCCATTGTGTTGAGCAGCTTCACAGGCACGTTAGCCTGCTTGGCAGGAAGCACGCAGGTTGGGTGCAGAATCTTGGCTCCGAAGTATGCGAGCTCGGCAGCCTCCTCGAAGTGGAGCGAAGCCACAGGCTTGGTGTTCTCCACGAAGCGTGGGTCGTTGTTGTGCATGCCGTCGATGTCTGTCCATATCTGTATCTCGTCAGCTTTCAGCACAGCTCCTATGAGAGACGCAGTGTAGTCGCTGCCGCCTCTCTGCAGGTTGTCAATCTCGTTGTATGAGTTCTTGCAGATGAATCCTTGTGTGATGTATATCTGCTTGCCCTTGTTGGCGTCGAGAGTCTTGTTTATGTTTTCCTTTATGAAAGGCATGTCAGGCTCAGCGTTCTTGTCGGTTCTCATGAAGTCGAGAGCTGCGAGAAGAACTGAGTTCACGCCCTGCTCAAGAAGGTAGTTGTTTACAAGCGCAGTGCTGATGAGCTCGCCCTGTGCAACGACGATTCTTTCCTCTATCGAAGAGAAAATTCTTGTCGAGTTGGCGATGTCGCGCAAAGTGTCAAATCTCTCAGCGATTATGGCCATGCCCTTCGCCTTGAAGTCGTCCTTTGTGTAAAGCTCGTTCACTGTAGCCTCGTACTTTTTCTCCAAAGCGGCGATCTTGTCGAGAGCTCCGGCTGGGTTGCGTTTGTACAGGTAGTCTGAAATCTCAAGGAGTGAGTTTGTTGTGCCGCTCATGGCGCTCAATACAACAATCTTAGTTTCATTGTCCTCAGTGATAAGTCTGCTGACCTCTTTCATTCTCTGTGCAGAGCCAACGGAAGTTCCGCCGAATTTTAATACCTTCATCTTATTTTATTTTGTTTTTTAGTTTGTACTTTTTATTAAAGAGCAATATTCTGCAAAGATAATTATAATTAATGTTTAGTGAAGTGGTGAAAATCCGATTTTTGGAATAAAATCGATAAAAATATGGCGTGTGGGAAAATAATTGTGTGGATGAGGTGGGAGAAAGTGTCTTGTGGGTGATGAAAAGTGGGTGTATGACGTGGTTTGCTCTTGCTTTTGCGTTATGAATGTGAAAATCAAATGACAGGATTTGTGGAAGTGAAATTGTTGGTTTTTGCCCTCTTTTTTTTATATTTGCCAATTCTTAAAGAGTAAAGGCCGAATAAGGCGTAACGATTAATAATAAACAAAAACAAATAAAAAAATGGGAAGAGCGTTCGAATATCGCAAAGCAAGAAAAATGAAGCGTTGGGGTAATATGGCCCGTACATTTACAAAACTTGGTAAGGAAATCACAATCGCTGTGAAGAACGGCGGTCCTGACCCTGACGGAAACCCAAGACTTCGTGCTTTGATGCAGAATGCTAAGGCGGCAGCGATGCCAAAAGAGAACGTGGAGCGTGCAATAAAGAAAGCCACAGACAAGGACACTTCTGATTACAAGGAGATGGTTTATGAGGGATACGGACCTCACGGAATCGCAATCGTCGTTGAGACAGCGACCGACAACACAACAAGAACTGTGGCTAACGTTCGTTCGTACTTCAACAAGTGCGGCGGAAACTTGGGCACAACAGGCTCTCTTTCTTTCCTTTTTGACCACAAGTCAGTTTTCAAAATCAAGGCAAAGGAAGGCGCAGACATGGAGTCATTGGAGCTTGAGCTCATGGATTTCGACGCGGAAATCGACGCAGACGAGGAGTCAGTTGTAATCTACGGACCTTTCGAGGCGTTCAACAACATCCAGAAGTACCTTGAGGACAACGGCTTCGAAATCGAGTCTTCAGAGTTCGAGCGCATCCCTAACGACACTAAAGAACTGTCGGCT
>JAGCQO010000184.1 GCA_017965125.1 Paludibacteraceae bacterium | reverse complement strand
CAGTTGTGAGTATTTTAGAGATGATATATGCTTTTATCTTTAGAAGAGAAATATAGAGAGAATAAATATGAGAGAGTTTAGAGAAAAGAATAATTCCAGTCTCTACAATCTTTACAATAAAACTCCAGATACCTAAAGTAACTGTTATTTCTACATTAATCACAGATAAAGAAAACATTTTAGAGATAAAGTTAATTTTTCTTTCTATATTTATATATATATAAGAGATATAGAAAGAAAGATAACGAAAATGTACAGCACGAGACCCAATGGTGCACGACTTCACTGGCAGAGTTGCTGTACAGACTCATATTTAAAAGATATGCGCTACGGCGACAGGAGACGAGCCTGTCATTAAGTGCTTACGTGACACCGCGTGCCCAAGGTCGGACTCGAACCGACACGCTGTTGCCAGCGAAGGATTTTAAGTCCTTTGTGTCTGCCATTTCACCACTTGGGCATACGTTATCATTCTTTCTCCAGAAAATGCAGTTCAGCTGTGATGCCAAACAATCACATATACGAAACGGATAAATATGCCACTACAGCATGAGAGTCGTTCGTGTTTGCAATCCAGTTGTGTTTTCCAGAGTAAAAACCATGGTTTACGCTCTCGTCTTTGCCAGTCGTTCCGCAAGCTCACGTTTCTGATCTTCGGTGAAGTTCATCTTTCTTGGTGCTCGCGGATACAGAGAAGCGCATTTGGGATGCATCGAAAAAGTCATTGAATACTTATCTTCCTTTATGAGTTTGCCATACTCAGGATGATTCTTGCAGAATTTTTCAATGCGTTTCATAACCTGTTTGTCAGTGGTATAAAGCTCTGCCCATTCACCTATGTGAAACTTGCAGTAGTTTATAACCGTCTCTGTGTCTTCAGCCATCATTACAACTTTTTCTTTCAAAAAAATCACCCTCCTTAAGAGAGACATGTTTCTCTCTCCCTTATGGTAATTCTCGAATGACTTCATTTTTCGGTACCGAAATAATTTGCCCGCAGGAAAAAGAACCGATTAAAAAAAAGGGCGACCGGAACTTTCGTTCCGATCACCCAGAATTTCGACGATTAACCCTCCACTTCGTTCCCGTCAAAGACATCGGCATCTTCGTTCGCAGGCTTCTTGCCCTTGATGTCGATGGTGTACGGGTTGACCATCTCGAGCTGACCGACAGCCTTGCCGTCCTTGTCGATGTAGGCGGAGACGTCGAGTTCGCCCTCCAGATACACCAGACGGCCCTTCGTCAGGTAGGGAGCCAGCTTGGTGCCACGGTCGCGCCAGAGCGTGATGCGGTAGAACTTGGTCTTACGGTTCTCGCCGTAGCCACGGTTCACAGCAACGTTAAAGTCCGTCACAAACGTGTCGGTGTTGCCAACCTTCACAACGCGGGTAGTAGCTTCCTTAGAGATGTTGCCACAGATAGTAGTCATACTTTTGTACCTCCACAATTTCTTTTATAGTTGGTTTCTGTTGGAGCCTCTGATGTTTCGCAAGATCCTGATGAGGCCGTCAGAATCTGCTATCACGGGCTGTCGGAACATTCACATACTTGTGGTGCTCCAGTCTTGCGTAAAGAATGTGATACGCAGACCTTTTAACGTGCGTCGCGTGAACTCCACGTGGTGATTCTTTCATCACCGCAGATATAGCTCGAGGTCGTTTACGACCGAGAGCTTTTCCAAGCATGGTAAAGACCATGCAGGATAGCGTTAATTATTTTTCCAGGTCTGAAGACTTGAACTTTTGGATTGCCCGACCGTTCTCTTTTACCCTGTCAATAAAATCCTGTCCCAACGGCATATACCGGCGCTTTACGGGAGGAGCGACATATCCAACGCCTTTCTCAGCTGACATAAGCCGGATATAGTATTCAAGGCGCTGTACCAGTGTTTCGTTGTAACGGTCGGAGATGTGTTTGCCAGTAAAGAATGCGCTTACAATAAGAGCCAGTATGATTACGTTATCAACAATGTGCATTACCAGTCCTCCGGATAATCAATGACTTCAGAGTAGATTTCAGCCATGTCGTCGTAAATCATGTTTTCTTCTTTCTCGTACGCTTTCTTTGCTTCGTCCTCGTTGGGAAAGCTGATCTTTTCCCCTGTGGGCATCGTAGCTATTCCGTTGACATACTCGAACTCAAACATTTTCCTTCATCCTTTCGCGCAATGCTTTGCGATCATGCATGCCTGCTTTGCGTATTTGTCTGCAAGCTCGTTCATTTTGTTGCCGGAATGTGCCTTGACTTTCACGAATTTCACATTGTATTTTCCATCGTTGCGGATACGAAGATACTCGATCCAGAGTTCCCTGTTGGCGTGTCCGGGTTTAATGAGCCACTCGTCGTCATGATTTGCGTTGGAAATCAGGTAAGCAGAATCTG
This sequence comes from Paludibacteraceae bacterium, assembly GCA_017965125.1. Lineage (GTDB taxonomy): Bacteria > Bacteroidota > Bacteroidia > Bacteroidales > Paludibacteraceae > UBA4363. The sequence continues at coordinate 3,208 of JAGCQO010000184.1, read as the reverse complement.
TATAAAGAATTACGTCACACCCTCTGATCCTTAAAGCCTTAAGCGCACCGATAGCGCCCTTCAGCTCCATGCTGTTGTTTGTGGCGTAATTTTCGTACCCGCTGCTCTGCCTGATCTTTCCGTTGCATTCACACACGGCGCTCCATCCTCCCGGACCTGGATTGCCGGAACAGCTTCCGTCAATGTAGATGCAAACCTCGTTCATTTTTTCTCCTTTCTTTTATTTATTAAAATTGATTTCGCACACGTCTTCTTCGGGGATAACCCACACAAACTGAAAACTCGTGTCATGAGGATTGAGATATACAGGCGCTCCTGCAACCATGTTTCCGTTTTCGTCGGAATAGAGATAACCTTCTGCAACGGCGCAATCTGCACTGAAGCACTGGCTGTATTTGAACGTGCCGATTTCGGTTAACCCCTCTGTTGAACGAACTTCCATTTTCATTTCTGTGTTCCCCTTTCTTTATCTACAGTTACGGCCCGAAGGCCGTTATAGGCCGAGGGCAAATTATTCCGCCCCGAAAATCCATGGCGTATGGATTGAAATCAAAAAAGAGGGGGTTGGTTTCCCAGGCCAACCCCAAAAGGAGGAAAACTATGAAGAACTCAATAGTGAGGTGATATCTTTAAATCGCCGGGGCCCCATAAGCCCCAGCGACCCAAGCAGGCTATGTCCGTTCATGCTGGCAACAATCCAGAACATAGAGCTGTTTGTAGGACATGTCTGCATCAAGCCAGATTTGCCAATAACTTGATGTAGTGCCCCTGTGTATACAAGGCAACGTCCCGACCGTAGCTACGCTGTCGTCCGGGGCGCTGAACAGTATATACAAGGATTAAGCAACAGACTTGTTGCGATAGAACGCATCGATCTGTTTCTGCTGTTTGGCGATGTGCTTGGCCTGCTCTTTGAGGATCTCGTCGATCTCCTTTGCGCGGTGCTTATCGCCGTTCTGGACCTTTCCGTTGACACTGCGGGCCATGATCTCGCCAAGCTCCTTCTTGAGAGCGTCGGCAAAGATCTCCTGATTGTGGATGTCAGCCTTGATGTCGATGATTTCTGCGAGTGTAGTGTACTTCATGTCTGGGGTCCTCCTTTTATTTTTTCTGCAGGCCACATTCGAGCCCGTCTACGGGCGAGAATTTATCTTGTGGGCCGTCGGGTGCTCCGAGGCTTCACACCGCAGATGTCGATGTGGCTCTTCGCAGGACTGGCACGAGGTCGCCTGCGACCGAGGGCTTTCCGCGCAAACGCGTGGACACTCGCTGGAGCTCCTTGCTTCTTTCGTTGTAAGACAACGAATAGCAGGAGCGAAGCGAAAAATTCCCCCGCTGGAAAATTAAAGGGCCCTGCCTGAGTCATTGAAGACTCATTACGAGAGCTCACGCGGAGCTCCCGTGTATGAATTTTCAATGATTATTCCGGAAGATCGTCATATTCGCCTTCGCAATCACGAACGTGATCCCAATCAGAAGACGTTGCTTCATAATCGTGACCACATCTGTATGCGTCTCTCATCGCTTCAAGGGCTTCGAAGTCTTCTTCGTATTCGACTTCTTCAGGTTCCGGCTCATTCTGGGGAACGTCATCGGAATCCACTTCGTCAATATCGTCATACCCTAATCTTTTTGCCAACTCTTTCACCTCGCTTTCTTTCATTTTTCTGCATGTTTCAACCGTAACGTACTGATACTTGTTGTTCGTATAAACACGAACTGTATCGTTTTTCTCATGCCATTTCTGGCACCTGAAAGAATACAGACGGTTATAGCCAGGATATTTAACTTCAACAATGATGGCGCAAGGCTCTTCGTTGTCAGCCTTTTTATGATCGGTTATTGTCTGGAAAACGCTGTCATGAGCTTTCTTGACAGACTCATTTACGTTCTTGGCAAGAGCAAACTGCTTTGTCCGACCAGCCACGGAAAAAGCGAAGACGCCGTGCTGATTGTTGTTGCAAGGAATGGGAGCAGAAGCAAAAGCGCCAACACCCTTGTTGGTGCAGCGGCAGATAAACTCGTCAGCCTCTTTGGGTGTAGCAACTTTCGTTACGTGGTAAATGTTGTTGATCCAGTAGTAAACGTAGACGTTCTTGTCATCAAGGGGCTTCCTGGTCCAAAGCGTTTCGGGAAGTTTCTGAATACGAGTAGTCATAGTGATATCCTCCTTATCAAAGTCGAAAAGTAATAAAAAAGAGGGAGGCTTTTCAGCCTCCCGTTAAACAACATCAGCATTCGTACGAGTCAAATACGTCATAATCAGAATATCCAACGTCAATAGATTCATATTCTGGATCAGCACCATAATCAGCGCAATCCATATTCTCAGTTTCCTGAGAAGGTTTAATCCATCTGTTTTCAATTCCTTTTCTGTCGCAAGCCATGTTGTAAAGTTCATTAGCAAAAATCTTTACAGTGAACAGAGCAAATGAAGCTTTCTTCGACTGTCTCTCTTCTTCTGTTGTGGCTCTGCTTCCAATGACGTTGTTTTCATCAAACGCCATATCCATAAACTTCCAAACATTCGACTTGTGACGAGCGTCTTCGCTTTTTGCCATGAATCTTGCGTTTCCGCAATAAGATCCAAAATCGATCAGAATGTCATGACAAAATTCGAAATATGCATTTTGCATAACGTTATTGTCAGAACTGTTGTTACCGTCTTTGCCAAGCGTATACACAAGACTCGCCTGATTCCGCCAAAGGAATCTAATCAAATCAGCCGGACCCACAATGTCATCGACCTTGTCGGACTTAAGCTTTTCGATGAGTTTGAATTCGTCGTCTCCTTCAGAATTCGTATCTTTCGTTCTGTAATTTCTTGCTTCAAGAGATCTGAATTCATTTTTCTTTAATTTTCCTTTGCTTCCCTGAATCATTAATCCATCCTTGGAGCCGAGAATGGAATCAACGATATCAAACACATTTCCTGTGGGCGCTTTGTAGTTAATGGCATTTGTTTTATTAATTACTGTTTCAGCAATTTTATCTACAATGTCGCCCTTTTCTCGTGTTTCTTCGTCCCATGACTCATCAAACCACGGATTTGTTTTGTTGTCTTTGCAGAATCTTTGATTCCAAGGCATCTTCTTTCCTGCAAATGAAGATACGTCTTTAAGAGCTGCTTGCAACCACGCAGGCATTTTGCCTGTCTTAGCAAGGTCAATCGCAATAATTGCAGCAACGTGTGCCACTATTGCGTTTT
>JAGCQO010000183.1 GCA_017965125.1 Paludibacteraceae bacterium | reverse complement strand
CGCCCACAGTGTAGATGTTCATTCTGTTTGTACCCACGCCCATGATGCCGCGCAGACCGCCAGTACCGAACTCCAGGTCCTTGTAGAAAGCCTCGATGAGCTCCGTCTTGTCGTCAGCGTCCATCATTCTCTTCACTTCGGCTTTTGTGGCATCGTCGTACTTGCCATCAAGCCAGGCTTGCGCCTTATTTGTTACTTGCTGTAGTAATTCGTTGTTTTCCATATATTTAATGTAGTTTAGTGAATAATTCGTGAAATCAGCGTTATAAAATTACTAATAAAAACTTAAAAAAAATGCCGTTGCCACCGTATTTTTCAATGGATGGCACAAAACAACTTATAAAAAATCTGAAAGTCAACTTGATTGGTCATTTCAAAGGTATTTTGTGGCTTAAAAAATAGGCAGACTGACTCGGTTTTTGTATTTTTGCGGAAATAAGAAATATATTTAGATGAAACCTACATTATTTGTATTAGCAGCCGGAATGGGAAGCCGTTACGGAGGTTTGAAACAGTTGGATGGAGTGGGCCCTAACGGCGAGACCATCATGGATTACTCTGTGTATGACGCTATCAGAGCCGGATTTGGAAAAATCGTTTTTGTCATAAGACATGACTTCGACAAGGATTTCCGTGACATCGTACTTAAGAAATACCAAGGACTGATCGAGACTGTTGTTGTATATCAGGAGATAGAGAACCTGCCTGACGGCTATGAGGCTAACCCAAAGCGTGAGAGGCCATGGGGCACAAACCATGCGATTCTTATGGGTGCCGACGTGATAAAAGAGCCATTCGCTGTCATCAACTCCGACGATTTCTATGGTCCAGAGTCTTTCGACATTCTGGCTTCATGGCTCAAGGAGGCTGAGAACAAGAGCGGCGAATATTGCATGGTGGGCTACAGAATCGAGAACACACTCTCGGAGAGCGGCTCGGTGAACCGTGGCGTTTGCGAGATTAACCCAGAAGGATATTTGGTGTCAATCTCGGAGTGCGAGAAGATAGAGCGAAAGGAAGGCGCTATCCTTTATAAGGACGACAAGGGATTTGAGAAGGAGATAAAGGAAGGCACGCTTGTCTCTATGAACATGTGGGGATTCACAACCGACTATTTCGACCATTCATTTGAGATATTCAGAGCGTTCCTCGACGAGAACGCCGACAGCCTGAAGGCCGAGTTCTACATCCCATCGGCAGTTGACGAACTGATAAACAGCAAGAAAGCGACAGTGAAGGTGCTCGACACACCAAGCAAGTGGATCGGCGTGACATACGCAGAAGACAAGCAGATGGTCGTTCTTCGCCTTAACGAACTCGTCAACAAGGGCGTATATCCTAAGAATCTGTGGAAAAAATAAGAGAGAAGTCACATAACAAAACAGAAAAACAAGAGACACAAGATATGGAAAAAGTATTGGTGACAGGCGGAACCGGATATATCGGCTCACACACAGTGGTTGAGTTGCAAAACGCAGGTTATGAGGTTATTATACTCGACAACCTGTCGAACTCTTCGATTGAATCGGTGACCAGAAT
>JAGCQO010000182.1 GCA_017965125.1 Paludibacteraceae bacterium | reverse complement strand
CAAAAATCGCAAGCACGATCATCTTGTCGGTCAATGCGATAAGGTTAAGCAACGCGAATGGCACAGCGATGTAAAGCTGACCCAGCATGAAGAAAGCCCATGTCTTGACCGGCTCCTCCTGCTTGCGGAATAGCTCGATGGCCATGCAGACAAAGAAGAACGGAACGATGAGGAACAGCACTGTCAATCCGTACTTGACCGGCAGGGCGATGGACGCAATCATAAGCACTGCGCCGATGCACGACTCTGACAGCGGCACGTTCACATTGTATTTGTTCTTCACAAGCCCGTTGAACTCATTCAGCGACAGGAACGACACTATCATCGTCAGTGTTGCCAAAGTCGCCTCGCCCAGCAGTATAGCAGCGATAATCACCGCCACGAATACAGAGCCTGTAATTGTTCTTTGTGCTATGTTAGTCATTGTGTATCTCGTTTTGTTCTTCTTCGTTTACATTCTCGGCTACAGTCTCAGCCTCATCCGCAGGAGCGGCCTTAACCTCCGCCTTCTGTTTCTCGGCTGCCGAAGCCGCGTCCTTCTCTCTTTGCTCAGCCGAAGCCTTCTCGTCGGCCAGCAGCTCGTCAGCCCTCGATTCCCAAGGACGCTCGCCGAGTATCTCCTTCACGTCGTCGGCGTATATCACCTCCTTGTCGATGAGCAGCTGGGCTATCTTGTGATGTCCCTCCTCGTGCTCCGCAAGGATTTTCTTTGCTCTTTCGGATTGCTCGGAGATTATTCTCTGCGCCTCTTTGTCTATCTTTTCTGCGGTCTCCTCGCTGTATGGCTTGGTGAATCCATAATCGTTTGAGTCGTAGTACGACATGTTCGGTATGTTCTCACTCATTCCATAGTAAGTGACCATGGCGTATGCCACTTTAGTGACTCTCTCGAGGTCGTTCACTGCGCCGGTCGAAGCCGTGTTGCTGAACAATTCCTCTGCCGCGCGTCCTCCGAGTGTCGAGCACATCTCGTCCAGGATATGCTCTCTGTTTGTGAGCACTCTTTCCTCTGGGAGATACCACGCCGCGCCCAGAGCCATTCCTCTTGGCACGATTGTGACCTTGACCAGCGGATTGGCATGCTCAAGCAGCCATGATATTGTCGCATGACCTGCCTCGTGATAGGCTATCGCCTTCTTCTCGGCTGCGGTCATTATCTTAGTCTTCTTCTCGAGTCCGCCCACGATTCTGTCAACGGCGTCCATGAAGTCCTGATTCTCAACCTCGTTCTTGTTCTTGCGAGCAGCCGTAAGAGCCGCCTCGTTGCAGACATTAGCTATGTCGGCGCCACTGAATCCCGGAGTCTGCTTCGCCAAGAAGTCAACGTCAAGCTCCTTGCTCGTCTTCAGCGGACGAAGGTGAACCTGGAAAATTTCCTTTCTCTCGTTCAAGTCAGGAAGGTCAACGTGAATCTGACGGTCGAAACGTCCTGCTCTCAGGAGCGCCTTGTCCAAGATGTCGGCACGGTTAGTCGCCGCCAAGATTATGACACCACTGTTTGAACCGAAGCCGTCCATCTCTGTCAGCAACTGGTTCAGAGTGTTCTCTCTCTCGTCGTTAGAACTCATGCTTGGGTTCTTGCCACGAGCACGGCCGACAGCGTCAATCTCGTCGATAAATATGATGCAAGGCGACTTCTCCTTTGCCTGCTTAAACAGGTCTCTCACACGGCTCGCACCTACTCCGACGAACATCTCCACGAAGTCGGAACCCGACATTGAGAAGAATGGCACTCCTGCCTCGCCTGCGACAGCCTTTGCCAGCAGAGTTTTTCCTGTTCCCGGAGGGCCTACGAGCAATGCGCCTTTAGGTATCTTACCACCAAGGTCGGTGTATTTCTTTGGGTTCTTGAGGAACTCGACAATCTCCTCTATCTCCTGCTTTGCGCCTGCGAGTCCAGCCACATCCTTGAATGTGACGTTCACCTTGTTGTCCTTGTCGAAGACCTGCGCCTTGGACTTTCCTACGCTGAATACTCCTCCACCGCCGATTCCGCCGCTCATCCTTCTCAACAAGAAAACCCACAGTGCGATGAACAAGACTATCGGACCGAAAGCGAAAAGGAACTTCGAGAACAGACCGTCGTCTTTCGCATACTTGATTTCGCCCTTGAACTGGCGCTCGGCAAGCATCTTGCTCGACTGCTCCACCGAAGGAACATTCACCTGAACAAAAGCCTTCTGACCTTTCT
>JAGCQO010000181.1 GCA_017965125.1 Paludibacteraceae bacterium | reverse complement strand
GCCAGCGGCTATGCTGATGGGGGCGAAAAGCAGCAATGCTTATGCTCCAAAGGCGCCTTATATCGTTCGTGTGGACCGCACAGCTAAGCCGGACGAGACTTCGGAACTGTATGGCTGAACATTCTGCAACAGGTTCATCATCGGCGAAGGCTGGGATATGCCTCAGCGTTCTGTCATCGTGTTCAAAGGCAAGGACAAGACTCTGTTTGCGTTGAACAACTGCGACGAAGCTTTCGCCCCATGCAAGCCGATAGAAGGAGAGTGGGCTGGCTTGTCTTAATGTATCAATAAAAAAGCATTTAGTTATGAGAAAAGGTTTATTACTTGTTCTGTCGCTTTTCGCTTGTGTCATAGGCATATATGCGCAGACAACAGTCGTTTCAAATGGCTCGTCAAAGAAACTCGGCAATATCGATTTCAAGGAATTGGAGTCGATGTACCAGACAGCCATCGGCGAGGAAATCGACTTTGATATTCCTGCGCCTGTTTTTTACAGCGTGTTCGACTTGGACCATGACGGACTCGACGAGGTTTTGATTGCCGACGCGAAAAAGGAATACAGCGCGTTGTTCTGCTTCGGCAGCGGCAAGGCTGAGGTTGTGGAGATAAGCCATGAGTTTAAAAAAATGTCGATTTTGGCTAACTCTGCTGTTTCTGCCGGCGGCTCATGCGGCACAGGATGCGCATACTGCAACTATCATAAGGTGTCAGGCAGCCGTGTGTCAGACCATCTTGAGCAGTTGGCTTTGTTCAATATGGAAACAGAGAAGGTTGACTATTCTTACTCAAAGAGCGATGTGGACATCGACGAGGCAAAAGGCAAGGCTATAGTCGAGTCTTTCGGCAAGGCGATTGTCGTTAAGCACCATTGGCGCAAGATTCCTCAAAAGCAGTAAGCGGTGGCAAAGGAAATCGTCATAGTCGCTTTCCCGCTCTGCTTTTCTGCTGATTTTTGTGTTATTTAATGCAAAAGAAAAATATGCCGTTCTTGTAAATTCATATCTTGCAGGAAAATATTTCACACAGTCTATGAGAAAGTTATTTACGGCGGTTTTATGTTTGTTGTCGTGCGTTGTGGCTTCGGCTCAGTCGCCAGGCGTTTACGGCAACGTCTATGTTCCTTATCCACAGCGCACTGGCAACGAGTCTGTCGTGTACTTCACGCGCAACCTTTCGCCAGAAGGCTTGATCGCGGCTTATGAGAAGGTCAACGGCAGCATTTACGGCAAGGTGGCGGTCAAGCTCCACACAGGCGAGCAGAACGGTCCGAACATCATACCGAGCTCGTGGGTCAAGGAGCTAATCAAGAGGAACATAATAAGGGAAGCAACAATCGTAGAGACTAACACCTATTATCAGGGCGACCGTCATACGACCGAGAAGCACCGCAAGACACTCGAAGTAAACGGCTGGACTTTCTGCCCGGTCGATATAATTGACGAGCAGGACACGGTGTCTTTGCCGGTGGTCGGAGGCAAATGGTTTGCCAAGATGTCGGTAGGCAAGAATCTGCTGAACTACAATTCGCTTGTCGTGTTGACTCACTTCAAGGGCCATTCGCAAGGCGGATTCGGCGGTTCTAACAAGAACATCGGCATCGGATGTGCCGACGGCAGAATCGGAAAGTCATGGATTCATACACGTCCTGGAGCAGGGCAGTGGAGCATCCGCAAGGAAGAGTTCATGGAGCGCATAACAGAGTCAACCAAGGCCACCATCGACCACTTCGGCAAGCATGTTACTTATGTCAATGTGATGCGCAACATGTCCGTGTCGTGCGACTGCGAGGGCCTCAGAGCCGACCCTGTTGTGACTCCCGACGTCGGCATCCTCTCGTCAACCGACATACTCGCCATAGACCAGGCGTGCATCGACATACTTTACGCTATGACCGAGAAGGAACATCACGACATTATAGAGCGTGTGGAGAGCCGCCACGGATTGCGTCAGCTTTCTTATATGAAAGAGCTCGGCATGGGCAATGACCGCTATGTCCTCATCGACCTTGACAATGGCGGGAAACGCATAACAGCAAAGGAAGCGGCCAAAGGACTCAAGCCATTTGTCCGAATAAAGTGAGTTCGCGGTTTTTCTAATTTTTACATATAGGAGGGGTGTATGCCTCTCCTTTTTTTGTTTTTAAAACTTCTTCGCTTTGCGGTGAGGGGCTTTGGTGCGTTCTGTTAGCCATAATCAATCCTCAAGTTGCTATATGCTTGATTAATAGCGGTATATGATTTCTGCTGTGTTTCCTGTGTTTTGAAAGTTTCAATATTATGTTCTGTATTTTGAATGTAAACTAATTGCATCTTATAATCAATAAGTTAACGGACTATTTTTATAAATTATGGCATCTTTTGGTAAAAAAATACAAATTTTTCTTTGATTGCGTTAATAAGGTTGATACCTTTGTGGAGTTTTTTTTATTATCATCAAAATATTATTAAACTATAAAATAAGACTAATATCATTAGTTAATGTTTTGATTTTTAATGTCTAACTTTTAATTTTTAAATTCTTTTTTTCTATGAAAAAGTGTTTTCTTATGGTGCTTGCAGCATGTGCTTTCGCGCTTACTGCATGCGAGGACGAACAATCGTCTTATTCTTTGAGTGATTGCAAGAATACTGCAACTCTTACAGGTAACGTAGTTGTTGATCTCGGAGCTTCTAAGACAGGCAATGTGATCACAGAAGGCAACCAGGTAGTTGCTGCAGGTGCACAAGTTGTTGCTACTGTAGATTACGCAAGTAACTATATTAACTCAGCTACAGCTCAGGGTGAAAAGCAGTTTACTGCTACAACAGATGCTAACGGTAACTACTCAATCTCTATCCCTGTAGGTATTAAGCCTATCACAGTTAAGAAGTTGGATGTAATCCTTCCTTCTGGAACAACTTACACTTATGGCAAGATTGTTGACAATGATGTTGTTAACGTAACAAGTACAGCTTATTCTGCTGAAGCAAACACAACAAGAACTACTACTTCTAAGGTGGCTGGTATCTCAGTTGAGCCAAACAAGTCTTATGTTAACGATATCAAGATCACTTCTGGTTATAAAGAAGATAACAACGCTATCACTAAGGGCTTCAAGGTAAGCGGTGTCGCTAAGATTGAATATGCAGCTTGGAAGTCAACCACAGTGTCAGAAGGTCCGAGCGCGACAACATCAAAAGTTGCTCCTGCAGGTGTGCAGGTTAAGATTACTGTGTCTAACACAGAAGATACAAAGAGAAAGCTGACTTATCTCGCTACAGTGGGCGATAAGGGCGAGTATAGCGCAGATGTCAAGATCTACACAACATGGGACTTCAGCAAGACAAAAGTAGAAGTTGAGACCGTTCCATTCTATGCTAACGCTGATAACAAATTCTCTGAGTTTAGATTCAACAACTTGTATCACTCATCAGATGCTGCAACAGAGGCTAAGACTCAAAAGCTTTCTGGTGTATACGGAAAGGCTTCAAGCTCAAAGACTCTTTCTGGTTCTATAGTTTCAGAAACAGGTATTGTGTTCGCTGCTGTCACAATGAAGTTCACTCCAGATGCTTGGCAGACTATCAATGGTTTGACATTGAAGAAGTACCTTGATGGCGACACTAAGAGAACTTATACTCAGGATAAGACATACTCTACCACTGAGTGGACAGAGGCAAATAGCCAGGCTGGCAGAGACGATCAGTATTAATATTTGAACCTATTATTTTGATATAGAAAATGAAAAGAATATTCGGTTTAATATTGGCAGCAGCGATGGCAGTGCCTTCGTTCGCTGGGGATAAGGAGCAGAAGGACTATTCTGCATACCTTCCAGAGGCTGGCGATATCGCCTTGGGTCTCAACTTGAACCCTGTCACTAATTTCCTTGGTCAGATGTTCAACAACTCTGTAAACGGAAGCATCAACAACGACCAGATCGGTGGCTCAGGTCTTCTGTGGAACCAGGATGTTACAACTACCGAGGGTTTTGCTTTGCCTATGGTTTCTATTCAGGGAAAGTATTTCTTGGATGATAACATCGCTGTTCGTGCAAACATCGGTATGGTGCTCAACCGTCAGAACCGTCATGAGTATGTACAGGACGACGCGGCTGTAGCAGCAGACCCACTGTCTCAGGACAAGGTTGAGGACGCTTACCACGCATCGGTAACCGGAGGTAGCTTGTCAGCAGGTATCGAGTACCGCATGGGCAAGAACCACCGTTTCCAGGGTGTGTTCAGCGGTAACCTTCTTTACTCTTTCTACACAGCAAAGACAACTTGGGATTACGGTAACGGAATCACAGAGATCAACCAGACTCCTTCAATCGATGGTGTAGTTAACACTATGGGTTATGTAGCAATGGGAACAAACATACCAAGTGCTCGTGTTACAAAGGCGTCAGCTGACGTAAACCACACAATCGGTCTTGTTGGTACTGTAGGTATCGAGTATTTCGTAGCTCCTAAGATTGCTATAGGCGCTGAGGTTGACTTGGCTTTGCTTTATAGCTGGAGACCTTCTCAGACAGCAACATACGAGGGTTACAACACTTTGAGCGGTACTGTTGACGAGTATATCAACAAGGTGTCGCCTAAGTCGAGCGACTTCGTATTCGGAACACAGAATATCGGTGGTAACCTTTATTTGATGTTCTACTTCAATTAAGCAGATATTCATTAGAGCTTAATAATTAGTATGGAGAGGCGACTTTCGGGTCGTCTCTCTTTTTTTTTGTTGTTGTGTCGGATGTGTCGGGTGGTTTCTTTTGCCGCGTAGGTTTTCGTGTCATTTATGTTAAGTAAGTCGTGCCTGTAGCTGTCTTTCTTGATAATTTTATATGTTTTTATGAATATGTTGGTTAGCTTATTTATATCTTTGCTTCAAATCTAACTCACTTACATTGGTGAAAAAATAACAATCTAACTCACTTACATTTTTCAAGAATTAGAAATGAAAGTAAAATATAGCGATCTTATTGAGCAGACGATTGATTTTCCAACTGACGAATTTTCGCTCGATGGAGAAAATCTTCTTTGGTATGGTGTGGATTTAATGGAGCTTATAAAACAGTACGGCACTCCGTTGCGTCTGGCTTACTTGCCTAAGATAGATGAGAATATAAGCAAGGCTCGCCGTTTGTTTAATGTCGCTATAGCCAAGGCGGACTACAAGGCCGACTATCAGTATTGTTATTGCACCAAGTCGTCGCACTTCTCGTTCGTCATGGAGACAGTGCTGAAGAATGGCGTCAACATAGAGTGTTCTTCGGCGTTTGATTTGAACTTGCTTGAGGCGTTGTTTGTGGAAGGCAAATTCTCCAAAGACAAGATAATCCTGTGCAACGGATTCAAACAGCCACAGTACATCGAGAACATTCAGAACTTCATAAACAATGGTTTTGACAATGTGATTCCTATCCTCGACAATAAATTTGAGCTGGAGCACCTTGTCGATGGCGCAAACGAGAAGTTCAAAATCGGAATACGCATTGCGACCGAGGAGGAGCCAAAGTTCGATTTCTATACATCACGCTTGGGCATCCGTTATTCCGACATTATTCCTTATTATAAGAATGTGATAAAGAAGAACAAGCAGGTTGAGCTCAAGATGCTTCATTTCTTCATAAACACAGGTATTAAGGATACGTCATATTACTGGAACGAGCTTGGCAAGGCTGTCGAGCTTTATTGCAACCTGCGTGCGGAGTGTCCTACGCTTGACAGTTTGGACATCGGCGGCGGACTGCCTATCATGACCCACTTGGACTTCAACTACGACTACGAGTACATGATTGAGGAAATCGTGGCGCAGATAAAGAGCGTGTGCCAGTCGCACAACACGCCGGAGCCACGTCTTTTCACCGAGTTCGGCAACTTCACTGTGGGCGAGAGCGGAGCCATGCTCTACGGCATCGTGAACCAAACGCAGCAGAACGACCGTGAGCTTTGGAATATGATCGACTCGTCGTTCATAACAACGCTGCCTGACACTTGGGCGATAGACCAGCGCTATCCGTTCCTTTCCATCAACAACTGGGACTCGCCTTACGAGCGTGTCCATCTTGGCGGATTGACTTGCGACAGCGAGGATTTCTACAATGCGGAGGTGCATAGTAACGCCATCTTCTTGCCGAAGATGCAGCCAGACCGTGAGCAGTATGTCGGCTTCTTCCATTGTGGCGCATATCAGGAATCGCTTTCAGGTTTTGGTGGAGTTAAGCACTGCTTAGTGCCTGCGCCTAAGTTAGTTATCATCGACCGCGATGAAAATGGCGAGTATTATACAAAATTGTTCGCCAAGGAGCAAAGCTATAAGTCAATGTTAAAAATACTCGGCTATTAAAATATTTTTCTGCGAATAGCACCCTAATCTCTTAGATGAAGTATGCTATTCTTATATGCTGATTATCCGCACATTACACAAAAATTAACAATTTACAAGTCTTTGTAATTGGCTGATTGTTAAGCTTTTAGTGTAACTATTTGAAATACAGATACCGAAAGAAATTTTCATAAAAACAAATTTTTTTCCACTTGTATTTTTAAAAAGTATCTGCCAAATTTGTCAACGCTTAAAGGAAAGCTTTATCCCTTTAACGGAAGTTCGGCTTTTAAAGCGCATTTACTCAACAAAACCCCGGCAGAGTTACTTTAATGGAACAGCTTAACGTACAATGGAAACAATGTCTCGATATTATTCGGGATAATTTGGACCGCACTGTCTTCGACACGTGGTTCGCTCCGTTGGTGCCTGTTTCATTCAAGGACAAGGAGCTGGTGCTTCAGGTTCCGTCTCAGTTCTACTACGAGTACATTGAGGAGAGGTATCTGGATCTGCTGAGCAATGTTCTGTTCAAGGTTTTCGGCAACGGCGTGAAGCTCAGATACAAGATTCTTGTTGACAGAGGTTCAAACGAGACGCTCGATTACTCTGGTCGTTCGACACAGACCCTTGCCAACAACCAAGAGAACCGTCGAGGAAACAATCCTTTCGACACGTTCCGTCCGGTTGACATAGACCCTCAGCTCAACTTCGACCTTAACTTCGACGAGTTTTTGCCAGGACAAAGCAATCAGCTTGCCCGTTCGGCGGGTCTGAGCGTGGCTAAGAACCCAGGAAAGACTTTCAATCCGATGTTCATCTACGGACCGTCGGGAGTAGGAAAGACCCACCTCGCTAACGCGATAGGCGTGGCGGCTAAGGTTCATAATCCTTCTCTGCGCGTGCTGTACGTGTCGTCGAACACTTTCCAGCTTCAGTTCACCAACGCCGTGATTCAAAAATCTATTAATGACTTCATAAACTTCTATCAGACAATAGATTTGCTCATCATCGACGATGTGCAGCAGATAATCGGCAAGCAGTCGACTCAGAACACGTTCTTCAACATCTTCAACCATCTGCACCAGATGCACAAGCAGATAGTCCTGACTTCCGACAGGATGCCGACCCAGTTCAACGATATAGAGGAGAGGCTTCTGACTCGTTTCAAGTGGGGACTTGTGGCAGAGTTGGAGAGACCGGATGCGCAGCTTAGAAAAGACATACTCAATCACAAGATATACAAAGACGGAATACACATGTCCGAGGAGGTTGTGGACTACATAGCCGAGAACGTTTCTGACAATGTGCGTGACCTTGAGGGCGCGATAGTGTCGCTTCTGGCTCAGTCCACTTTCAGAAACATCCCTGTTGACCTCGCACTTGCCGACAAGGTTGTCTCTAATCTGGTGAACGTCCGTCCTTTGACCATAACGATGGAGCAGATACGCTCTACTGTGTGCGACTATTTCAACATAGACGAGAAGGACATACAGACCCAGAGCCGCAAAAAAGAAATAGTGATAGCAAGGCAGATAGCGATGTATCTGTCCAAGCAATATACCAATAATTCCCTCAACGCGATAGGCAATGCGTTAGGCAAGCGAAACCACGCCACCGTCTCGCATGCGCTGCAGGCTGTGAAAAACCAGCTCGAGACAGACCGTGAGTTCAAGGCCGCGTTCAATGCCATCGAGACAAAACTCAGAAATAGAAAATGATTTACAGGTTTATAGTTCTTTCTGACGAGGTAGAGGATTTCGCACGCGAGATCTCTATTGACGCGGATTCAACATTCCTCCAGTTGAATGACGCCATCCTGGATTCTGTCGGTTTTTCACACGACCAGATGACTTCCATCTTTGTGACTAACGAGAATTGGGAGAAAAAGACAGAGTTCACGCTTATGGACATGGGTTCGGATTTTGACGACGACTCTTACGTCATGAGCGAGGCCGTCCTTCGCGACCAGAACTTCGACAAGTCACAGCGCTTGCTCTTCGAGTTCGACAACATAAGCGGCCGTGTGTTCTTCCTCGAACTGAAGGAAATCGTCTTGGGCAAGAACCTCGACAAGCCAGAGTGCACATATTCCGAGGGCGAGGCGCCAGCCCAGCTTATGGACATAGACGACTTCGACGCCAAGGTGGTGAAGGGTGCGACAAAGACCGAGGATTTCATCGACGACGCTTTCGCAGGAGGCGAGGAGGGTTTCAACGACGATGAGCTTGACGACGAGTCGTTCTCTTACGGAGATTTCTCAGAGGAAATGTAACGAGCGTTTGCTCGCATATCAATATGCCCAGCTTATTAGTTGGGCTTTTTTTGTTAAATTTGTGCATGGGTAATAAGCTTATTGTCATAGTGGGACCGACTGGCGTGGGCAAGACAGCGGCGGCTATTGCCGTGGCGAAACGTCTTGGATGCTCGGTGGTCTCGGCCGACTCGCGACAGATGTTTCGTGAGATGACGATAGGCACAGCGGTTCCGTCGGCTGAGGAGATGGACGGAGTGCCGCATTACTTCATACAGGACCGCAGCGTGGCCGATTATTACTCGGCAGGCAAGTATGAGCTTGACGCTCTGGCGCTGCTCGACGAGTTGTTCAAGCAGTCGTCGGTGCAAGTGCTGACGGGAGGCTCGATGATGTATGTCGATGCGGTGCTGAAAGGCTTCGACGACATACCGAGGATTTCTCCGGAGACGAGACAGAGGGTGCTGGACATGCTCGACGAGGGCGGACTCGACGCCGTGGTGGACGAGTTGAGGAGGCTCGATCCCGACTCGCTGGAGAGGATTGACCTGAAAAACAGGCAGCGAGTTGTCCATGCCTTGGAGGTGACATTGCAGGGAAATGTGCCTTATTCTAAACTTCTTGGAAAAAAAGTTGCCGAAAGGAACTTTGATTTCATAAAGATAGGGTTAAATTTGCCACGCGATATTTTGTACCAGCGAATCAACGACCGTGTTGACGTGATGATGAGCGCAGGATTGCTTGACGAGGCACGTTCGCTGCTGCCGATGCGACAGCTGAATGCGTTGAACACAGTGGGGTATAAGGAGCTGTTTAATTACTTCGATGGCTTATGGACGCTTGATTTCGCAGTCGGCATGATTAAGCAGGATTCGAGGCGCTACGCCAAAAGGCAGCTGACGTGGTTCAAGTCGGACGAGTCGGTGGAGTGGTTCGCGCCAGACGATTTGGATGGCATTCTGTCCTGCGTCGATAAATTTATTAAGAAGAATTGAACATAGTTTTAACAGGCATATTACTTGGCATATTCATCTCGATTCCGGTCGGGCCTATCGCTGTGCTGTGTATTCAGCGCACCCTTGACAGGGGCAAGTATCACGGATGGATAACGGGCCTCGGGGCGTCGTTGTCGGACGTGCTTTACTCCACGCTTGCGGTCTATGGACTTTCGTTCGTCGTGGACTTCATTCAGACGCACCAGTTCTTCATCGAGATCATCGGTGCTGTCGTGATTTTCCTTTTTGGTTATTTCCTTTTCCGCTCCAATCCTTCGGTAAACCTTACCGCCAACAGGGAGAAAAAGGAAAGCTATTTGCAGGACTTCGTGACTGCATTTGCCATAACCATATCGAACCCTTTGATAATTTTCCTTTTCATCCCTCTTTTCGCGCAGTTCGACTTTGTGACGGCCGAAGCGTCGATTGACAAGATAGCCATAGCGATGTTCGCGGTCTTTGTGGGCGGTGCTTTGTGGTGGTTTGCTCTGACGTCGGTGGTCAACCTTTTCCGTCGCAAAATCAACGTTCGTGGTCTCGGCCTGATAAACAGGATTTCGGGTGGCATCCTCATGGGCCTTGCCGTCTTCGGCCTTTTTGCCGCGATTGCGCATGAGTTTCTATAGTTAGCATGGAGACGAAGCCCAAAATAGCGATTATAGAATTCAGTGAGTCTCATCACGAGTGTTTGTACACTCAAATCCTGTTTCTGAAGGATAAGTATGAGGTGTATTTGATTTGTAATGAGAAGATTAAGAGTTTTGTCTGTCATTACGATAATGTCGCTGGCGTTTGCTATCTGGACAATGGCGATTTTATAAAGAAGGCGAAAACTTATTTGAAAAAGAGCGGTATCCATGACGTTGTCTTCAACACTGGCTCGGGAAGAGAAGTTCTGAAGTTCGTTTATTCATGCTTGTTCTCTAAAATCCGTTTTTACGGCATTCAGCATAACACATACAGATTTCAGCACTTCGGTCTGCAGTATCTTATTAGCCTGAAAATGTCCAAGTATTTTGTTCTTGCGGACTACCTCAGCCATGACTTGCCAGGGTTCTTCAGGAAAAGGACAATTCCGTTTTATCCGATATATTTCAAGGATGTCGAGACTGTTGAATTAGACAAGCCCGATGATGAGTTCTGGGTGGTGATACCAGGTGGGGTGGAATTCCGCAGAAGGAATTATGTCGGTCTGCTTGACTCTCTTGAGAGGAAGGTGCCGCTGAAGAATATCCGTTTCGTGATTTTAGGTCGTGTGTCAAAGAAAGACTCGGAGTTCGCTTATTTCGAGTCGCGTCTGAAGGCCATGAATCTGTGCGACAGATTCGTGTTCTTAGATAAATTCATACCTAATGAGCTGTTTTATTCATATATAAATCAGGCTGATTTGATACTTACTTTGATAAACACAGACGCAACAGGAAGGCATTTTAATTATACCACATATCAGGTTTCCGGCACGTTCAATCTTTCTTTCGCATTCAAATGTCCGATGCTTCTGGAGGATTATTACAAGAAGCATGAGCCTTTTGCGTCTTGCTCGTTCTTCTACGGCAAATCACGCCTTGTCGATGAGCTAAACGCCTTGGCGGATGATGGCTCAAAGGCGAAACTGCGTCAAAAGTCCGACGCCATATCTTCTAACGATTCTTTTGCTTTTGCCAGTCAGCAGAAAAGGTACATGTCTGCATTCAAATAGATTGCAATATGTTACTTCTGTGAGGTGAGGCCGTGTCTAATACATCTCCATCGCCGAATATTAGTGACACACGCAAAGCTATGGTAAAATTAATATTCGTAACGAGGAATAAATCATCGTTTTTTCTAAATTTGCAATCATCGCATAATTGATACAAAAACCGCCGGGCGCTACATACATAAAAGCGTCAGCCTGATGGTTGTTTGGAACCTCGGAATTTTCAAAAACAACGCAAAAGACGATGCTACGGGTGTGAACTTAATGGAAACGACCATGGATAAAAAGACATTGGAGTTTGTAACATATTGCATAACAAAACTTTCTGCACAACTAAAAATGCCGCAGAAAGATGTTTATCTATGTCTAAAAAAATCTGGAATTCTGTACGGATATATTGTCCCATCGTATGATGTGTTACACACTTTCAGTTCTCGTTATCTAATGGAGGACCTGGTTGGTTATATGAAAGAGAAAGGAGTTTTAACAGCATGAAGTTATATCATTCTTCAAATATGGTCGTAGAGCACCCAGACACGCTCCATTCTCGCAATTACCTTGATTTCGGTCGGGGTTTCTACTTGACTTCCTTTTACGAGCAGGCAGAAAAATATGCACTACGCTTCAAACGTAGAGGTCAGCAAGCATGGCTCAACACATACGAATTATCGGACAACACAGAACAGTGGAACATTAAACGTTTTGACTCATACGACAAGCAATGGCTTGATTTTATATCGCGATGCCGTGCGGGTGAGAATGTTGGTGATTATGACATGGTAATAGGTGGCATAGCCAACGACCGCGTAATTATAACTCTCGACCGGTATTTTGCAGGGGAAATATCACAAGACGAAACTCTCGGACTTCTGAAATACGAGAAACCGAATATCCAATATTGCATACGTTCAGAACAGATGTTGAATAATTGTCTAACCTATATAGAAAGCAAACAACTATGAGTGAAGAGGGATTGCAGACAATAAAAAGCGAGCAACTTTCAAGAATCATCACTGCTATGTGTGATATGTTTGGGATTTCCCTCGAAGAGGCAACAGACATCTACTACTGCTCGCAAACGGCTGCTATGATAGAAGATGGTACCGCCGACCTTCATTGCCGAAGCGACAGGTATTTGGCCGAAGAAGTGTGGCGAGAATATCAGAGCGAGAAAGGAAAATAAGCTAACTTTGCCCAGTCAAAGTTGACTATATAAAAAAGCCGCTGCACGGCGAGGCTCAAAACCGCCGGGCGCTACATACATAAAAG
>JAGCQO010000180.1 GCA_017965125.1 Paludibacteraceae bacterium | reverse complement strand
GAGATCCTGGCTTTCGATGCCTCTTGTGGCGTCAATCATCAGCACGCAGACATCGGAATTTTCTATCGCTCTGATAGACCTCACAACCGAATAATACTCCAAATCCTCAGTCACTTTGGCTTTCTTTCTAATGCCGGCAGTGTCCACGAGATAGAAGTCGTGTCCGAACTTGTTGTATCTTGTGTAAATAGAATCTCTCGTTGTGCCAGCCACGTCTGTGACGATGTTTCTGTCCTCGTTGAGGAACGCGTTCACAAGCGAAGACTTGCCGGCGTTTGGTCGGCCGACGATGGCTATTCTCGGAATGGCGTCAAGCTGCTCCTCGCCCTTGTTTGGGTCGAAATGGCTGACCACCTCGTCAAGAATCTCGCCGCTGCCCAATCCGTTCATGGCAGACAGCACCATCGGGTCGCCTAATCCCAACTGATAAAACTCCGATGAAGAATACTGATGCTCGTATGTATCCACCTTGTTGCAGACGAGTATCACCGTTTTCTTGGTTCTTCTCAGCATGTGTGCTATTTCCTCGTCCATGCTTGTAAGTCCTGTGCTTCCGTCCACAACGAACAAAATCACATCTGCCTCTTCCACAGCAATGGTAACTTGCCTCTTTATCTCGTTCTCGAAAATATCCTCCGAATTGCTGACCCATCCGCCTGTGTCAACGACAGAAAACTCATGACCGCCCCAGTCGCTCTTGCCGTACTGACGGTCTCTTGTCGTACCTGCGTTTTCCGACACGATAGCCCTTCTCGTCTGTGTCAGACGGTTGAAAAGGGTCGATTTGCCCACGTTAGGTCTTCCTACTATCGCTACCAGATTATTTGCCATGTGTCTCTCCTTTCTTATTTTTGTTCATACCCGAACTGTCTCAGCTTGTCGTCCTTGCTTCGCCAGTCCTTTTCTACCTTGACATACAGCTCCAGATACACTTGCTTGTCAAAGAAAGCCTCTATATCCTTTCTTGCCTCTATGCCTATTTTCTTAAGGCTCTTGCCTCCTCGGCCTATGATTATGCCCTTTTGAGAATCTCTCTCGACATAAATCAAGGCGTTTATTCTTATGATGTTCTCCTCTTCCTTGAATCGCTCTACCTCGACTTCCACGGAATAAGGTATCTCCTTGTCGTAGTTCAACAGGATTTTCTCGCGGATAATCTCCGTCACGAAGAAACGCGCAGGCTTGTCGGTCAGCTGGTCCTTGTCGAAGAACGGCGGCGACTCCGGCAGAAGCTCCTTGATTCTTCTGAGCAGCGGCTCAAGATTGAACTTGTGCAGCGCAGCCATCGGCAGTATCTCCGCCCTTGGTATGATATTCTTCCACTCCTCCACTTTCTTCTCCAGCTGTTCCTGGTCTATCTGGTCAATCTTGTTTATGACAAGAATCACCGGAGCGGAACTCTCGTTCACCATTTTGACAAAGCGAGCATTCTTCTCTGGGCGGTCCACCACGTCGGTCACATAAAGCAACACGTCAGCATCGGTCAGCGCCGACTTCGAGAACTCCAGCATCGACTCCTGAAGCTTGTAGTTCGGCTTCAGCACGCCCGGAGTGTCCGAGTAAACGATCTGAAAATCCTCGCCATTGACTATACCCAGAATCCTGTGGCGTGTCGTCTGCGCCTTGCTGGTTATGATGGAGATTTTCTCGCCCACCAAAGCGTTCATCAGAGTTGACTTGCCCACATTCGGGTTTCCCACTATGTTTACAAAACCTGCCTTATGCATTGTTATTTTTCCTGTCTTTATGTGCAACAAAAATTGCGAACTGCAAATATAGGTGTTTTTTCACTAATACTCAATCACTTTTCAAACTCCACCAGAGTGCTGGACTTGCCGTCCACCTGAATATCGACATAAAACTTGGCTCCTTCTTCAGCCGTGAATATCGCGAGCGTGTCGCCCATCTTCGCCGGCACACGGAACTCCACCCTCATGCTCTTCACCTCCCAGTCCTCGGGCAGCAGCTCCATAGCTATCCTGACGTAGTTGGCATTGTTGACATGGGCGTTGTAGTCGATGTCGTTCCTCGCCACTCGGTATGCCTCCCTCTCCACGACGCCCTCGCTCGGCATGAAGATGCGTCTGTCTTTATACTCCATCTCCACCTGCTCGTCGAGGTTCATTGTGGCAAGCACCTCGGCTGGGATTCGCGACAACTTGCCTGTTGACATATCCACGAACGCACCCATGCTCCAAGTCGTGTAGCACGGATTGCCAGCGGCGTCTTTTATAACAGTGTTGCGGAATCCGAACATCGGTTTCATGCCGTACACACTCGTCGTCACACTCAGGTCCTCGCCATAGACAGGGACCCTGTTCACCTCGACCTGACGGAACACGAGCAACTGAGCCATACCGTTCTCCTTGAAGAACTTTTCAACACCGGGCTCGCTGCCCAGCCACATTTCGCTGCAATCCTGCATCATCTGCAGTGCGCTATAAAGTTTCAGCCTGCCGCGCTCGTCGCAGCAACTCGTCGTTACCTTGTAGTTCAGTGTGTACATAATCCTTGATTTTATCGCTTATGCAAATGTAAAGATTTTTTCCGCTTCTGTCGTTTCACAAAAAACGGACGACATCCACGTGCCGTCCGCCTTTGCCTTTTATGTCATGTCAACGTTTTCTGTTATAGCGCCTTATCTGCAGAAGTTTCTCCGCATTGAAATAAGAATCGCCCTTGATCTGGTGGCGCGCATTGCCGTTCGGGTCGTTTATGAAAAACATCAGAGAGTTCTCGCCCTTGTCCACAAACTTGACCCATCCGCGTGGCGAAATATTGTAGGAGTTTTCGCCCTCGACCGCTTCCACAAGGCAGTTCGAATCCCACATCCTTTGTCCTTCGGTGCACTCATAGTTCTCATACACAGCCTTTATCGGGTTTTTAGTCGTATACGCCAAATCGTCCAGCACATCCTGCGGAAGGTAGTTTATGCCGGCGCCCACCATGCTTGGCGACAGATGCAGCTCCACGTTCGTCGGCAGAGTCTCGAAGAACACGGCCGATGCCTTCGGCGCCGCTTTCATGTTGTAGCCGCACACGCTGTCGGTCGGCTGAAAACGTCCGCACTGTATATATATCGCCTTGACCTTCTTGCCTACCAAGTCCCTGCCACCGAGCGGCGAAAACTCGTCCGCGTCCGACTGGAGCAGCTGGCACAGCGTAGTCGAGAAGCCTATCTCAACGAGCACCATCGAATGGTCTTTCGCCTCGCTCAGCAACTTGCGGTAAAGCTTGTATCCGTCGGGCAGTTTGCTCACATCGGGGTACGTGCGCTCAAACATCGGCTTGCCGTCCTCCGTCTTGAGGTCGCAAATCCCGTTGTAGGGCGTGAACACGTATGGATTCTCCACCCCGTTTCGCTCTAAGCCGATGGGGATGTTCGGGTGGCCATAGAACGTGTTGAATATGTCAACGACGCCGGCGTTCTTGTCGCCCATGCGGTTCGAGACCACGCCCTTGAGGTCAATCTTCCCCTCGTCGATGAAATGGTTCGCCATCATGAGCGCGAAAAGGTCGTCGGTCGAGCTGCCGAAGTCCGCGCCTATAATCACCGGAATAGGTTTCGACTTCCTTGCTTTGCCGCATTTGCCCTTGGCATTCACACCCATCAGCGACACCAATGTCATGAGCACGCAAAGCGCCAATATTCTGTTTAGCCTCATTCGTTTATGTTTTTTATATGAGAATACAAATTTATTATTTTTTTTAACAGCAAACGGCGGCCACACAAGGCTAACCGACTGATTCTATTGCCATAAAAGACGTATCTTTGCCCCTGTTTTTTTCAACAACTGCTCACTATGGGTTTCACAGACATCTTGACGCAAATGATTACACTGGTAGTCATTGTCATAGCCGGATTCGTAGCGTCCAAGTTCAGACTCATGGGAGCCGACTTCGACAAGCACCTTTCCTCTTTCATCATAAAGTTCACGTGCCCCTGCCTCATCGCAGCGTCAGCCATGGGCGACGTCATGCCGCAGCGCGATATGATTCTGACGTTGCTCGGCGTCGGTTTTGCGACTTACGCCTTCCTTCTTGTCATAGCATCTGCACTGCCGCTGCTGTTCGTCAAGGACAAGCAGATAAGGGGCTTTTACAGTTTCATGCTCATGTTCTCCAACGTCGGATTCATGGGCTACCCTATCGTCGCGTCCATCTACGGCCAGGAATCTGTGTTCTATGCATCCATTCTGAACATCCCTAACACCGTGTTCGTCTTCATCTTCGGCGTTTACTTCATCATGGGCGACGGCGGAAAAATCAAGTTCGACTGGTCTGTGCTCTACTGTCCAGCCATGGTGGCGTGCTACATCGCCATAGCCATCGTCGCGTTCAACATCAGCGACATCCCGTCATACATCTCGACGCCGACGAAGCTCATCGGAAGCATCACCGTGCCGGGCTCAATGATGCTCATCGGCTCGTCCATGGCGCACATGAAACGAAGGCTCATCTTAGGCTCTGCACGAACCTACATCATGACCTTCCTGCACCTGATTGTCACGCCGTTGGCGCTCTTCATGCTCTGGAACCTCATCGGCATCAACCGCCAGATAAACCTCATCAACGCCCTGCTCATAGCCATGCCTGTCGCATCGTTCGGCACTATGTTCTGCCTGAGCTTCGGCAAGGACGAGACCCACGTCGTGCAGGGCACAGTCGTCAGCACAGCGCTGTCCATCATCTCCATCCCGGTCGTCGTCACCATCATGAGCATGCTTTAAGGCAAAACCTCATGCCACAAAAAATAAGGCGGAACAATGAATCCATCGTCCCGCCCTTGTCTTTTCAAGCAACCGCCTTCGTTATTTTGGGTCGTAGGCCCACTTCAAGTACACAGAGCCCCAAAGGAATCCTGCGCCGAAAGCAGCGAATATCATATTGTCGCCTTTCTTGAACTTCTTCTCGTTCTCCCACAAGCATATAGCTATGGTCGCGCCAGAAGTGTTTCCGTACTTGTCGATGTTGATTATTGTCTTTTCGTATGGCAACTGCATTCTTTGCACAGCCGCATCGATGATTCTGAGGTTAGCCTGATGAGGGATGAACCAGTCAACGTCCTCCGACTTCAAGTTGTTTCTCTCCATCATGCGTGCCGCTATCTCAGCCATGTTTGTCACAGCAAACTTGTAAACCACTGGGCCTTTCTGGTAAAGCTGGTGCTCGTGATTTCTCACTCTCTCCTCAGTCACAGGATAAGCCGAGCCGCAAGTCTTCAGGTAGAGATACTGACCGCCTTCGCCATCGACGTGGTATTCTGTGTCCATGACACCCATGTCGTCGCCGCATGGCTCAAGCAGCACCGCAGCCGCACCGTCGCCAAACAGCGGACAAGTCGTTCTGTCCTCGTAGTTTGTTATGCTGGACATTTTCTCTGCCGCTACAACAACCACCTTCTTGTACTTTCCCGACTTGATGAAGTTCGAACCGACCTCAAGCGCCTCGATGAAGCCGCAGCATGCCGCAGAGACATCGAAAACGAAAGCGTTCTTCAAGCCAGCCTTGTATGAAATCATCGAAGAGCAGTTTGGGAACACGTGGTCAGGAGTCGTTGTCGCGCATATCAGAACCTCTATCTCGTCCTTGTTCACACCTGTCTTCTTGACAAGGTCCTCGACGGCAGCAGCGCCCATCACCGATGAGCCTTGGTTCTCGCCTTTAAGTATGCGACGCTCCTTGATTCCCACATGCGACATTATCCACTCGTCGCTCGTGTCAACCATCTTGCTGAGCTCTTCATTAGTCTGTCTGTAGTCTGGCACATAGCCTCCCACACCTGTTATAGCTGCATTCATAAATTTTCTTCTTATTTAAAAAAATGCCCATGCAAAGATGTATAAATCTTTACTGGGCAAAATCTTTTTTCTTCAGTCTATTAAGCGTTTGCTGCTGTCTTCTCTACAGCGAGCTTACCTCTATAGAATCCGCACTCTGGACATACTGTGTGATAGATATGTACTGCGCCGCAGTTTGAGCAAGCAACCAATGTTGGAGCCTTTGCCACGTCGTGAGTTCTTCTAGCTGCTGTTCTTCTGTTAGACTGTCTTCTCTTAGGATGTGCCATTGTTCTTATTAATTTAGTTTATTTATTATTGTCAATTAGTTTTTTAAGTTCATTCCATCTTGGGTCGGTCTCGCCGTCGTCGCTTGTCCTCTCGTCGGCGTTCACAGCCCTCATTTCTTCCAATCTCTTAGACATCTCCTCGTCGCATCCGCCTTCCTCGTGAACATGTCTCAGCGGAATATTCAAGGCAGCCGTCTCGTAAAAGTGTCTTGCCAAGTCAACAGTCATCAAATCCACAGGAATCGTTATCAATTCGCCGTCGTCATCCTCGCTCTGCTTGTCAACCTCAGCTGTTTTCACACGCACGACCTCACTGCTCTCTATCGGTTGTGACATGTCGCTCAAGCATCTGTCACACTGAATCGTCAGTTCGCCTTCCATCTCAATCTCGACCTCGTATGCTCCTTGTCCAACGCTTTGAACAAAAACCTCGACTTCAACATCGCCTCCCTTTATCTCGCCACCTTCGATGCTTGCGAAGAACTCATCATCCAAATCAAAACTCAATCGCTCGCCCTCATCTGGCAGGTTTTGGAGGTTTAATTTATATCTGTCGTCGGTCGTCACCTTTTCAGTCTATGCGAAAAAACTCCGCAAAAGTAAATATTTATCTCACACGAAACGAATTATTTGATTATTTTTTTCATAAAAATCCTGTTAAGCCATACGCCGCGCCTCTTTTTATTCTTGAAAAGAACAATCGCAAACGTTGTCCCCTTGCCGTCTTCGGAATCTTTGACGTAAATCTTTCCGTCATGATACTCCTCGATGATGCGTTTCGCGAACGAAAGGCCGAGTCCCCAGCCTCGTTTCTTCGTGGTGTAGCCCGACTTGAATATCGTGTTCCACTTGTACTTCGGTATTCCGCTTCCCGTGTCGGTCACGTCTATCTCGCAAAAGTCCCTGTCGGCATTCACCTCGACGACGATTTTTCCAGACTTTCCGCCCATCGAGTCCACTGCGTTCTTGCACAGATTCTCTATAACCCACTCGAAAAGCGGAACATTGAGCGGCATCTTATAATCTTCGCCGATGTGGCTCACAAGGCTTATGTCCACGCGCTTCGACGTTCTGTCGCGCATGTAAGACACGGCATTCGACACGACCGGCAGGATGCTCTCCTCGTTCAGCTCCGGAGTGGAGCCTATCTTCGAGAATCGCTCCGCAATGATTTTCAGGCGATTAACATCCTTGCCCATCTCGCCCACATACTCGCCGTGGCTCGGGTCTCTGAGCTTGAACAGTTCCATCCACGCCTCAAGCGACGAAATCGGAGTGCCTAACTGATGAGCCGTTTCCTTGCTCATGCCAGCCCAAAC
Source organism: Paludibacteraceae bacterium (assembly GCA_017965125.1). Lineage (GTDB taxonomy): Bacteria > Bacteroidota > Bacteroidia > Bacteroidales > Paludibacteraceae > UBA4363. The sequence continues at coordinate 3,100 of JAGCQO010000180.1, read as the reverse complement.
GGCGTTCTGCTCAGACTTCCATGTGCTGTAAAGGAACAGCACAAGCACGACGATGAATATGAAAATGATGGAAAGCGCACCGATGGTGAACAGCCTCAGCCCGACGACCATCATCGACTCGTCGTAGTAAACATACTGATGGCTCTCGTCGTCCATCTCTATCTCAATCGGCTCGCGCGCCTGCCCGAACTTGCGTATCGTCGCCTTGGTCCACTCAGCCCTTTCCCTGGCGTCATCCGGCACGTCGATGTTCCTTGCGTCGAGGAAGTTGCCTGCCGAGTCGGCGAGTATGACCGGGATGTCCGTGTTGTCGTTTATGACCTTGAGTTCAAGCGTCAGATCGGCGTTCTCGTCGGCCTTCGCGATGACGCGCGTCGCCTCCGCCCAGTTGCTGACACGACGGGTCTCCATGTCCGAAAGTCTGTCCACAAAAGCATTGAGGACAAACAATGAAGCCACGACTATCATCACGGCGAAAGCGGCAAAGCCTGCCTTCACCCAGTTGTATGTATTGCTGTAATATCTCATGGGCTAATGGACTTAACGATCGTGCTCGCGATACTTGCTCTCGCTCTCGTCTTCCATCACGCTTATGTAACTTGTGTATCTTGACGCGCTGATTCTGTGCTCCTCCACCGCCTTGAGCACTGCGCAGCCCGGCTCGTGGACATGGGTGCAGTTATTGAATCTGCAGTCGGCCGACGCCTTGAAAATCTCCGGGAAGTAATGCGACACCTCGTCGCGCTTGAAATCCACTGTGCCGAAGCCCTTTATTCCCGGCGTGTCTATTATGTAGCCTCCGCCGTCTATCTCATACATCTCGGAGAACGTGGTCGTGTGCATGCCCTTGTCGTGATACGACGATATTTCACCTGTCTTGGCTATCTCTCGCCCGAGCAGAGTGTTTATAAGCGTGGATTTGCCCACTCCCGAATTGCCGGAGAAAAGCGTCACTTTGTCTTTCAGGCTGTCACGCAGCTCTTTGACGCCCTCGCCCGTCAACGACGACACCTCGCAGCACTTGTATCCGATGCCCTCGTAGAGGTATCTCATGGACTTGAGATACTCCTTGTCTTCGTCGGTAAGCAGGTCTATCTTGTTGAATACGATGCACGCCTCGACGTTGTAGGCCTCGGCCGTGGCCAAGAATCGGTCTATGAACATCGTGGATGTCTCTGGATGGACAATCGTCGCCACCAGCAGGACCTGGTCAAGATTGGCGGCTATTATCTGGCTGTGTTTGCTGAGGTTGGACGACTTGCGGATTATGTAGTTCTTGCGGTCCTCTATCTCGCTTATGAGCCCGTAGCCCTCGCTATCGACAGAGAATACCACATTGTCGCCCACCGAAATAGGGTTGGTGCTCCTTATGCCTTTGAGGCGGAATGTGCCCTTCACCTTGCACTGAAAGGTCTGGCCGTCATCGGTCTTCACCTCAAGCCAGCTGCCTGTATTTTTTATTACAAGTCCTTTCATTGCAAAATGTCTTTTGTGTGTTTACGACTATACAGTCATTATTTCCTTTTCCTTCTCTGCGAAAAGGTCGTCTATCTTCTTGATCCACTTGTCATGAATCTTCTGTATCTGCTCCTCGCCGTCCTTCTCGACGTCCTCAGGCATACCTTCCTTGATGGCCTTCTTCAGGCTGTCTATAACGTCACGACGTGCGTTGCGCACAACGACCTTAGAGTTCTCGCACTCCTGCTTGCACTTCTTCACGAGTTCGCGTCTTCTATCCTCGGTCAGAGGCGGAATCTGGAGACGGATTATCTCGCCGTTGTTGATAGGCATGATGCCCACCTCGGAGTTGATTATCGCCTTCTCGATGACAGGGAGCATCGCCTTCTCAAAAGGCTTGATAGCGATGGTTCTCGCGTCAGGAGTAGTTATAACAGCAGCCGCGTTCACTGGCGACAGTGTTCCGTAGTAGTCTATTCTCACAGCATCGAGGATATGGACATTCGCCTTTCCTGCTCTCACACGCGCCAACGCCTCCTCAAGATACATTGTTGCTTCTTCCATTGCCTCCTCAGCCTTGCTTAAGTATTCTTTCAATTCTGCCATAATGCTTTTATTGTGTTTATTGATTTTGTTTTCTTGTTTATCGTTTAGTCAGTCACGAGCGTGCCGATATTCTCGCCGTCCATGAGTTTTTTCAGGTTGCCCACCTTGTCCATGTTGAACACATAAATCTTCATGCCGTTCTCCTTGCACATGGTTGTGGCAGTGAGGTCCATGACCTTGAGGCCCTTGTTGTAGATTTCGTCGTAAGTTATCTCGTCGAACTTGGTTGCCGTAGGGTCTTTCTCTGGGTCGGCGGTGTAGATGCCGTCCACACGTGTGCCCTTGAGCATGACATCGGCCTCTATCTCGATGGCTCTGAGCGACGAGCCTGTGTCGGTCGTAAAGTAAGGGTTGCCTGTTCCAGCCGAGAAGATAGCCACTTCGCCATTCTGCATCGCCTCAATCGCCTTCCACTTTGTGTAGAACTCGCCGATAGGTTCCATTCTGATGGCTGTCAGCACTCTCGTTTTCACTCCTATCGCTGTCAATGCGGAACTGAGCGCAAGGCTGTTTATCACTGTCGCGAGCATACCCATCTGGTCGCCCTTCACTCTGTCGAAGCCCTTCGACGCTCCGCTCAATCCGCGGAAGATATTTCCTCCGCCTATCACAATGCCTATCTGCATGCCCATGTCATGCACTTCCTTTATCTGTGCCGCATACTCAGCCAGACGAGTCTCGTCTATGCCATACTGTTTCTCTCCCATAAGCGACTCGCCGCTTAGTTTCAGGAGAATTCTATTGAATCGTGCCATTTGTCAATTATTATATATTTTGCAAATATAGCAGAATTAGTAGCCACTGCCAATTTTGTTTGTTTTTTATAACCAGACACGAGACAAGCAAAGGAACACGCGTCAGTATCTGATTTCGCCTCGTTTCTTAAAATCGCCCATAATCTTAGTTGGAGTTATATAACCCTTTTCAGGTGTATTTCTTATAAAGCGTTCTATTTCCTCTGCTTTCGTCGCATACTTCTCTGTCTCATGAAGAAGGGAGTCAACTTTATTTCTGTAAAAGCGATAAGCATCCTCAT
>JAGCQO010000179.1 GCA_017965125.1 Paludibacteraceae bacterium | reverse complement strand
ACGGAGTTGGAGACGGAGTTGGAGACGGAGTTGGAGACGGAGTTGGAGACGGAGTTGGAAGGGAACTATACTTGTGTTCTATTGAACGTGAATAACTTTTCAGCGTAAATTCCGGACTTGATTCGAAATCCAAGAAGAGCATCCTTCGCCACTGAAGGATGCTCTCTTTGGGCTTCGGCTCAAGAAAGGAGGTAACCCGATGAGTGAACTTACTTCTGAGCAGTTCGTCTGGTTAATGACACTCCCATTGTCAGAACGAAGACGAATCGCGAGGTTGTTGGAGACGCGCCAGTGGAAGCTTGTATGGAACTCGGAAGAGCATAAGTATGAGCTGAAGCCTGTCGAGTAACTCAACCGGGGAGGGTGGTACTGGCATTGCCACCCTTTCTCCTTCTCTTAGATGATATCAGCCGTAAAAGGCTGTGTCAAATAAATAATAATTTTAAGGAGGTAGTCCCATGAAAACCATCATTCGCAAAGTCAAGTCCCTGTTTCGTAAACAGAAAAATGGCAACCATGTCGTTCTATCCACGTTTGAAAGAAACGGAAAAATTCTCGGAAAACTGTTCATTAACGAACAGTATGTTGGCTGTTTTGACATTAAGTCGGAACAAAAAGCTTTGGCTTATTGGATGTCAGCACTTAGCTGAAATAATTTATTGGAGGTGCTTGCATGCCCACTTACGCTGTTGTTTACTTTCCTGATTTCTCTCCTTACTGGGAGAAAAACCACTACTGCTTTGAGTGCATCAGTCGCACTCCTAAAGTCTTCGAGACGCTTACCATTCCTACGCGGGAAGGTAGCCTTGAAGGTGTTGTTGTTGACATCATCTCTGAGGCAAAGTACCCCGTCGCTGTCTACAAGATCTAAACCTTAATACACGGGAGCTACACGTTAGCTCTCGTAATTAGGGCTTAGTCCTAACGCTTAGTTGCAGATCAGCGTAACTGTAACAGTTCAACCTGGCTAAAAGGAAATAAATTTAGGAGGTGTCCTTATGTTGGTTGATTTCTACGGAGAAGTTCTCGACATTAACGGTCAAGAAAACTACGACCCTATCGAAGATCTTTTTGACGATTACGTCGAAGAGGAAGAGCTTGATTGCAGAAAAGAAAACGATGCTATCTTCTGCGAACAGGCATCAGACGACAACCTGCCACTGTAAACAAAAAAAGAGCTGCAGCCCCAACTGCAGCTCAAGAAGATTCGGAGGTCCAACATGTGAACTTACCAAACCCATCACGGTAAGTATATCACATGTTGAGCCTCCAGACAAGAGGAGGACAATATGTACAGAATTTCATACGTTTTAGATGATTCTTACAGAGTCATCGAAACGATTAGCCGAGAGAAGGCTAATCAGGAATATATGGAGCTCTGCAACGATCCTTGTGTTACAGAGCTAGAAACCTGCGTCCTTACCGTTGATGTGAAGTTCAGCACAAACGGTAAGGTATATACGTACTTCGTCGATGCTAACATCGGCAAGTACAGATACGTTAAGACGAACAGCGGAGATACGCTTTATGTCGTCTGCTGCAAATACAGGTCCGTTGAAGAACTTAAAGCCATGGCAGCAACCCGTGGCTTTTCTTTTTCCGATTATAAAGTCCTTCACGGAATCGCAAGGAGGTAAAGATGTACACGTATTTTATTCTCTACCTTCTGTTCATATCGGTTCTTCTTGGAATTGTCTTTTCAAGAAGATTTAGGTTTATTGCTGCACTAATCATTATTGGTGCAGTGTTTTTTGCATTGTTTTTCATAATAGGTTGGAGCTTATAAACCTTAACATACAGGAGCCTCGGCTGCAAAATGCAACGAGGCTCTTGCAGTTAGGGCTTATGTCCTAACGCTAAGTTGCGGATACAGCGAAACCGTAACAGTTAGTCCGGCTAAAGGACAAATCTCCCGTGCGGCAACACGGGAGAAATCTTTAGGGAAAGGAGAAGCACTATGAAACCTTGCATAAAGGCTCTTCTGTGTGTGCTGGCTCTGCTTGCCATTTCGATGCTTGTCGGCTATATCGAAATGCACTAGCATCCAGCAGCGGGACTGCACATCCCGCTTTCTCTCTTTCGAAAAGATTATAGCACGTCTCCCAAAATCCATCAAATTATTTTAAGGAGGTATTTCCATGGACACGTTTGAAGGAAGAATCAGAGGTTCTTTTGATAAGAGCTGGTGTGTGTTCAAAGAGTTCACGCATTACAAATGCATTATCGAGATCGGTAATTTACGAGTAATTAGAATTGGTTATTCGCCTAAAGAGGCATTTGACGCTGCTTATGACGAGATGTCTCGTTGCAGTCATGGCGATGCTCTGACAGCACATTATCTGGTTGAGTTTAACAATCAGATGAAAGAAAAGAATAGCTAAAGATTCAACATGAGCACCCGAAACTCTCGGATGCTCTTTTGAGTCCTTAGATTCAGGCGTACTGTAAGACGCCTTATGAACTTACAGAGACGGTAACTAACAACCAATTATTTTTATTTAGGAGGTATCCCCATGTTTAAACTCACATTCTCATGCAAATTAACAGACATCAACGGTAACATCGTTGACACAGAGAAGACTGTTGTATTTGACAACAAAGAAGAACTGATTGAGTTCATGTCCGGAGATACGGACGGAGATAACTACGGAAGTAGTCTTATTCGCATAAAAGAATACGATAACGAGCTTTATACTCAGATCGGAAAGGTTTGTAATCATATATCATATCTGTTTCAGAATGAAAACACATCTGCAATCAACAAGTCTAAACTTATTTTATCTTCTATCCTTTGTAACTGCCAAATTGATTTATGGAAAAACAAAGACGGTTCTACAACTGATTGCTGGTTTTCTCCAATACTCAAACGTTATATCAATCCTAACGAAATGTTATAAGGAAGTGTTGAATGCCCCGGATATTAAAAAGGGAGGTATTAGGATGAGACATTGGACAGATTCGACAAAAATCGAAAGATTTAAGCTCGGCATTAACGCCGAGTATTTCGCCGTATTCTATACACAACATTTTTATGATTTTGGAACACATGAATATGCTACAAAGTTCATACCAAAATTCTTTGAGTATGAAGAGGATGCCTGGGAGTTCTATCGTGGACGTGGTGGGCATCCTGGAATTCGAGATTTCGACGAAACAGCAAAACCGCCTGTTCCGGTTGTCAACGGAGAACCGCTGTTTCCTGATGTATTTGACTATACAAAAGTCAAAGGCGGAGAGCAGCTTTGTATGTTGCGAGACAATTAAAACAAAATGAACGTGTGTCCTAAGCATGACGTTAAACTGCTCAGATTCAACAGAGCGCCTCTGTAAGGAGACGTTCTTTTGAGTTTTTGGACTCACGGAAGATTGCTGACGTAACAGCAGTCAGGTTGTGGCTTATCACACCCCTTAATGCTCATCGAGCAAGACCGGAGGAGTCAGTAAACGGTCGCACCGTGTCCCAACACGGTTAACCAAATCCCATCAAATTTAGGAGGTACAACCATGAATTACATTAACAAACTCAATCTTCTCGACAACAAAGTCGAGACCGTTTCCGTGTTCCAGTCCGCTCTTACCGACAAGCTGGAAGAAATGGGCATCGATCCCATGGATGCCATCGTCAAAATCTGTTCGGAGTGCCCAAAACAAGAAGAAATGGAAGCCATCGTAAAATCTGTAAAAGCGAACTACGCCGTGAATGGATATATCCACAGCGACAAAATGTTCGACATCTTTGCGGCTGGTTCTTCCGATATCAGAAAAGCCACCGACCTGTGGGTCAGACATGATATCCTTGCCCTCGTTGGACGTTGGTGCATGTGCGGTTTGAACACAAAGGATATAAAGCTTGCCATTAACAAATATATGGCATACATTGGCTTGCTTATGTCCGCAAGCAAGCCGTTTGTAAAGGTCTTCGGCAAGAAAATTAATATCCGGCGTGTTGCCGTCATCAAAGATGCTGAAGTGGTCGTAGAAGCGATCTGCGACTTTGTTCAGGCTGAGAAAGGCGTCACCCGTGAAGTTGCCCGTCGTCTTGTAATCAACGCATTCGACGGCATGGGCATTATCCGCAAGGATATGACCAAAGGTGAGGCTTGTACACTTCGCGGACCCTGGCTTAAAATTCTTGCTGTTCCTTACGACTGGAGCAAACTCTTTGCCTTCTGCGTTGAACGTGGTATCAAAGCTACGTTCATTGACTTCTGGGGAAATGAAGTTTCTCTTAAAGATGTCGACCTCATCATTACTGAATCCTGCTTCAAGACGGTAAAGCTGTACGAAAGCTGGGATCAGTACCAAACTGCGTTTGAAGAACTCGGACATGAAATTCGGGTGTGTGTTCGTGAACATGCACCCCGTCTGAAGGGACTTCCCTATCAGCAGGGACAGACCTTAATGGGAACTGCTGATGATGCGCTGTCCTTTGCTCAGCACGCAAAGAAGACGGTGTACAAGTTCCACGAAGCGAAAGGAGCTGCAAAGCTTCTTCGTGGAGCCCATCAGCAGGCTGCTTTGATGTATCCTGCTTTGATGACCGAATCGCACACTCAGCAGGCGATTCAGGAAATGTACACCACCAAGCGTAATGATATGCTTGGCGGTCGTATTCCTGAACTGGGATACAACGCATTCCTGGCTCCTGATCCCGTAGCGTTTGCCGAACATCTGTTCGGTTTGCCTATTAAGGGTTATCTTAAAGCAGGCGAATGCTTCTGTAATAATTGCGAAGAAGGTATTGTGGACATTACCAGATCTCCGCATCTGGATAACGCTCACGTTCTTCTCGTGAACGTGAAAGAAATGCCTTTCGCCGTTGGACCCACGATGTACATCAATATTTGGGACACCACGACCATTCAGCTGAGAGCCGACTATGACGGCGATCACGTTTGGTATAGCCAGAACAAACATCTGCTCGATCTGGTCAACCGCACATTTGAGCAGCTGAAGAACATCCCTGTTGACTGGGATGTTGCAAAGGCAGAGAAGGTAGCGATCACAAAGTCAGCCATCGCGAACTTCTGCATCAACCTGATCCACGGGTCTGAAATTGGTCTGTATGCAGATGCCCTGACCAAAATGTGGAACAACGGTTATGATAGGGACGTTTGCGACTGGCTGACTTTCGCAGCGAACGTTCTGATCGACGCGGCGAAGCACGCGTCTGTGAAGATTAAGAAGCCGGAAGCAGTTCTGGCACTGAATAACGTCCAGCTTCCGCTGTTCGCCATGTACGCAAAGGCAGATGCTGATCGTCCAATCGGCGATTACTGGCTGAACGAGAGACAGATCATGACCCGCGCCGGAATCAAGATTCTGCCTCCTCGGTGCAAGTACACCGGAAGCTTCCTGGATATGTATTCAAAGCATGTTCAGGAAAACGTTCCTGAGACTCTGAAAGTTGAAGGACTCGAAGAGGAAATTTTCGATGTGACAAAGATGATGATCGATGCACATCGGAAAATCGGAAAGTTCTCCGGTCTGTCCAAGAAAGGCATCTATGACGCAGAAAACAAGAAATACGTTGACTGCGGCATCTTCCAGGATATCGCCTTCAGGCATTCCACTGAATGGAACAGTCTTGTCGGCGATTCTTCCTTCTTTACTCACAGAAGTGAGTGGGAAACTGCGGTAGCCAAGGCTGCTCGGCAGGAGATCCTGGATTGGGCTTACGCTCAGTATCCGGACATCGAGCGTTCTGCTGAAATGGACGAACGCATCGAAAATGCCTGCTATGACATCATCGTCCGTAACATCTTCACTGCGAAGATGAGTGATGGCATGGACACCGTCATCAAGCAGGCATTCTGGCGGATCTACGGCGATAAGTGCGTGAAGGTCCTCAAGCAGAATCTGGACACCACGATCCCTGACTTCGACAGCGACGAGTTCGAAGAACTCTTTGACTGCTCCGAAGAGTAATGACTGAAGCTGCGCTATCGGCTACACGGGCAGAAAGGAGAATGAAAAATGAAAGTTCAGTTTATAGCAGAGGATGGGAAAGTCTTCACCGATGAAGACATCGCGTACGCCCAATACGAATGTCAAAAATATGAACAATATCATCTTGGAATTGACCATGGATTAGTACAAGAAGAAGATTTTAAATTGTATGATTCTTGGGATGCCTGAAAAAGGAGAATGAAAAATGAAATACTATACTGATGCTGATTTCTGTTGGTATGTAGAATATTTTAGTTTCTGTGAAGAAACAGATTGTTATTTGCTATGGCGAACTCCGTTATGGCTAAAATCAACTGCTGAAAGTTTTTTAAAAGAAAAACATTCAGACGGAATTCTTAAATGTTCAATGTGAGGAGATACAAAAGAATAACCCAGAAAATAAATATTCATACAGTATCACATATTAAAGATTCATAGCCGGGAGCCCTAAAGGGCTCTCGTAATGAGTCTTTAACGAAAGACTCAACCATAGGGCTCTATATTAATTCCGGGCTTACAATTTTCCGGGCTTCCAAATTTTTGGGGCGGGGGAGTTTTTGGCGGAGCCAATTCTTTTCATAGAAGTTAACAATATGATATCAACGGGCAAGCCCTACTTGATGCTGTGAAATAGTTCTTTGGATTATTTCACATTATTTTATTTTGGAGGTATCTTTATGAAACTGTCTTTCTCCGACATTCCCATGCTCAAGGTATTCATTTATGAACGGCAGAAGCGAATTGAAGAACTGGAAAAGCTTCCTCCGTCCCCGGAAAATCTCGCAGAAATCCGTAAAATCACTGCGGAAGCCAAAGATCTTGCTCGTTCCGTGAAAGCTCTTAAAGGTAATATGTATCCTTACGCTTCGTAATTTCCTGCCCCGACTGCTGACGTAGCTCCGGTCTGGGTGGATGATTTCAAAAGGAGAAACACAATGGCGAAAATTATACTAAACGGATGCTTCGGAGGCTATTCCTGGAGCGACAAAGCCATTCAAGAGTTAAGTGAAATAAAAGGCAAGAAAGTTAACAGCCGTGAGTGGTTGCTCCGAGAAGACCCCGACGCAATTGCTTTGATAGAAACAAAGGGAAGCAAATATTGTTCCGGCATATTCGCAGAATTATACGTCGAGGAATATGATGAAGAACTCTGGATTCCCGATATCCATGAGTACGACGGGACAGAAACCCTCGACCTTACCCCTCGTCTTACAGAGAAACAAATTCGTGCTTGTAAAAACATGGACGAAGTCGTTGAGCTTCTGAAAGCCCGCGATATGTTCAATGATAGGAATGGTAAATATAGTTTTATATCATAACTTCCTCTGCATTCTCCGTACACTCACTGGGTGTGCGGAATTGTGCAGAGGGACACTGACTCATGCTTCTGGTTATAAGAGCATGGATTCAGACATGTCCTACAGACAGGTCGTGTTTTGAGGGGATGCCAGCCCTGATTGACACGATTGTGCTTGGGTCGGGGAGATTAAGGGTCTCCCCGATTTAATGAATTTGACGTATTCTTTCCTTCATGGGATTCCTCCTTTCAGGGACTGGCGTGGGAAACCAGTCCCGCCTCCTTCGTTATTCTGGCTTCGTGAGCTGTGCCATAAACAGCTCATATTTTTTGTTTTACGCCTGTTGTTTTTTAGGGGCGGGAGATTTTTGCTACCGCTCAAGCTTTGTCGAAAGGACGGGCTAAAGCCCTACAGATGCTATGAAAGGGAGGTGAACAAAATGCTAAATGTAAAGGTTTTCACAGACGGTAGTTGCCTCGGGAACCCCGGAGTGGGAGGTTACTGTGGCATCATGCAGTGCAACGGCAAAGAACGCATTGTTGCTGGTTGTTGTACAGAGATGACCACAAACAACAGAATGGAACTGAAAGCCGTTCTGGAGGTTGTTGACTGGCTGAACAGAGTGCAGAAAGAACCTTGTGAAATTGAGGTTTATACAGACTCTCAGTATATCGTCAACTGCCACACTCACGAACGGAAGTGGCTGACGTCTGAATCCAGACCCAACCACGACATCTGGCATGAACTTATCCAGAAAGGTCTTGCCGGAAAACACCATATCACTTTTGTGAAAGTCTCAGGTCACAAAGGTGTTGAACTCAATGAACGCTGTGACAAAATTGCCAAAGCTCAGGCTTTGAAAGCAAGACATCTTGTTTACGGAGGTTAATATGGGCACATTAAATTGGGTTTACGATTCCATAAAAGGTTACTGGGTTCTTACAACCGAGGACAGGTACACTTCTCTTGAAGAATATTTCAAAGCACATCCGGAAGACGAGAATTCTTTCTATGACGATATGTACGAAATGTACAACGGATATGAGAGCGAGTTTCCGGAGGACTTCGTCTATGCTTGAAATAATTGTTTCTTTTCTTGTATGGTTGCTCGTAGTGGCAAAACTGTTCAAAAGCTTATGGAGGTTCTGATGCAAATCATCGACAACATCATAATACTTTCTTTGATTGTTCTCGCGTTTTTATCCGGGAAGAAAATCTCGGATATTTACAACAACAAGATTATAGAAGAACTCAAAGCTCAGTGCAAAAAATATGAAATCGAAAAAGGCATTGGATATGTTGCCCGAGAGGTGCCACAGAAACGCATCCATATAGGGCAGGATTTCATGGACAGATTGAAGGAGAACGGGCACGCAACCCAAACGCTCCGGTAAAATCCAAACTACTCTAATCCCGACTTGCCCTCGCAAGCTCGGGCAGATGCTATGAAAAAGTGGGGTACCGACATACGGGCTCCGCTTTCTTCATTTTCGCAGGAGACAGCCCATCACTCCTCTTGCAAGTGGCGTCGCATACCCACTAAAAATACCGCCGTGCGATAGTCGTACTCGGACGATAAACGAGATGCAGGAGCTACGTGCAAACTGAAACGTGCGAGAAAATTAATAAAACGTAATTATGGAGGTACTGAAAATGAATAATCTGACTGTTATTGGACGCATTACTAAGGACGCTGAAACCCGCACTGTGAAGGTTGCTGGTATCGATACTCTGGTCACTGACTTCACCCTCGCCGCAAATGAAGGCTATGGTGAGAACCAGACCACGGAGTATTTCCGCGTGACCATCTGGCGTGACCGTGGTGCCAAGATGTGCCCTGGTCTGAAGAAGGGTCGTATCCTGGCTGTGAAGGGTTCTGTTTCTGCCCGTGGCTGGATTGACCAGGAAGGCAAGGCTCGTGCTCAGCTGGAGATCAAGAATCCGACCGTCCAGTTTATCGACAAGAAACCTGGCGACCCGGAAGAAGCTCCCGCCGTTGCTGATGAGGACGACAAGCCCTTCTAATATCCGAATAACAATAGGAGTCTGACTTGATGGGGTCAGGCTCCTTTTTTTACCCCGATTCAAGCGAATGCTTGTTCCTTCGACAAGGACTGTTTAGGTACCTAAGGAACACGTCCTTTCGAAATGAACCATAAAGGAGAACGGTGGAACTCCGTGACTCCGATTAAACCGAGTGTCTGTGGGACGGAGCTTGCACGCCCCAGCCGAAACGCACAAAGACTCTCGCCCAGTGCAAGGGGTAGGTGAGCGGTAGCCCGATGGGTTGCCGACACGAAGAAGAGAGTTGCCGGGTTTATATACCTGCGGTTTACCGGCATTTTTTTATTAAACCGACCATACCTATCCGAGGCACATGCCTGTGAGTAGAAACCTCACCATAACCCACCGGGTTGAACAAGGCTGATAGTTGTGTACGGGTAATGGTTTAAGTAACAGGTGATGCTGACAAGCCGGGTTTACACTCATGCGGTTTACCGGCCTT
>JAGCQO010000178.1 GCA_017965125.1 Paludibacteraceae bacterium | reverse complement strand
GATAGACCTCACGGGCGTCGATGCGAAGGAGGGCGACGTGGTCACAATCTTCGGCAAGGGCCATTCGATAATGAACATGGCGAAGCAGCTCGGCACCATTTCTTACGAGATACTGACGTCGGTTTCTCCTCGTGTCAGAAGAGTTTATTATCAGGAATAATTTATGAACAACATAGAGTACATATTTGTTTTCACCTCGGCAGAGGAGTATCCGAAAGTGGCGGTCGATATGGCGACACAGCTTGCCGAAGCGGCGGAGAAGCCTGTGTGCTTCGTCTCGTACTGTGACAGGAAAATCCCCTTGTCGGCCGACGAAATCGCGTCCAAGCTCAACGAGTGGGCTGCCGAACTGGCGCCGAAGGTGACGAAAGGAGCGGAAAGCCATCTGCTGCCTTCGCTCTCGGAGTTCCATGACTTCATGACCGCTTCCGAGGCGTCAACAGTCGTTTTCCAGCTGTCGGAACACAAAGGCTTCGACAAGGTGCGCACGTTCCTGAAGATAACACGCAACCTGCGCATCCCTTACATCTTCGTGAAGCCATACTTCGAGAAAATATCGTTGGAGAAGGTGCTTGTGCCGGTCACATTCCTCGTCGAGGACAACGAGAAAGGACCGTTCTCTGCCAACCTCGGACGATTCTTCGGCTCCGAGCTGCTGCTGATGCCGGCCAAGGACTACGGCCACAAGGCGCGCATCACCACCGACAAGATTACGACTTTGCTCGATAAATACAGTCTGAAACACACCGAGATAGCCGCTTCTGGCGACAGCTTCAAGGTGGAGCTTGAGGCCGTCAGGCGCGCCGACGAGCTTGGCGCAGGGATGGTCATCGCGTCCGCGTCTCGTTCCTACGGTCTGGACGACATCATCTTCGGGCCGAAGGAGCTCGGCTTCGTGAACGAGTGTTCGGTGCCGGTCATGCTGCTCAATCCGAGAGCCGACCTTTACGTGCTTTGCGGATAGGGGTTAGAGGTCAAGAAATCCGTCTGGCAGCTGCAGCGTGATTGTCTTGTTGTTATCGTCTATTTCTTTGATATATTCATCGGCGACGGGTATCATAAGCTCATCGCCGTTTTCTTTTTCCACGATCATGAGTATGTTCGCCGTGTTGTCGTTTATGTCGCTCACAGTGCCCAGAGTGCCGTGGCTGCATTCCTTCACGGTGTATCCCTTCAGCGCATAGACAGTGCCTTCGGTCTCCTCGGGCTCGTCCTCCCTTATGTGCTCCTTATCGACATAGACGTCCTTGCCGACTATCAGCTCTTTGGCTTTCGCCTCGGAGTCGATGGTCTCGAGCTTGTAGATGGCGTGCGTGTCGCTGCCGTATCTGTAGCCCTCGACATAGAATGGGGTAGGCAGTCCGTCCACTTTCACGATTAGAAACTCCGCGGCTTCCTCGTCGAAATTCTGGTCGAACTCTATTTTCACATCGCCGTTGTAGCCATGCGCCTTCACGGCCTTGCCCACTTTCTCTATGTCTTCCTCTTTAATCATGTGCAGTGTTTTGCCTGCAAAAATAAGCGATTGTTTTGGATTTACAACGCCTTCAGGATTTCAAGGAATTTCTCTTTGGTTTTAGCGCCGTCGACTATGGTCTTTTGTATTGCAATGATTTCAAGGTTGTAGTATTCTACTTTTCGAACAACTTGTCTGTTTCCTTCTTTTTGAACTGTCGCAAATTTTGCGACAGTTGGAATGCCCGATAATTCCTCTTCAAGAGCATTGATAATTGTTCTTTATTTGATTCTGTTTGAAATATTTCTGTCCGCAGGACACTGAAAAAAGAATGTGCTTTGGCTCGGTTGGTGCATTTCGGTGTTTCGGTGCTTCGGCTCCGCTCAGCAACCGAACACTCCCTTCGGCTCCGCTCAGCAACCGAAGTGCAGTGACTGAAAGCACAGCAATCGAACCGAAG
>JAGCQO010000177.1 GCA_017965125.1 Paludibacteraceae bacterium | reverse complement strand
GTTGGAAGTAACGACAATATTGCTTATCGCATTACCCTGCGAAACCGACTGAGTCGCATTGTCAGAGATTGAAAGAACCGGAGCCTTAGGACCAGAAGCTGCAAGATAAACTCTAAATCCCCAAACTCTCACTGTCTGTCCAACTCCAAGACTCGTAGCTGTAGATGATCCATCTATATACATATTCTTGACCATTCTGAATATGCGAACAGCCTTAAGATCTTGTCCTGACAAATCAAACGTTACTGTCGTAGCTGCTGAGCCGACATTATAAGTAGGCCCACCTTGATAAGAAACAGATGTTGCATAATCGGCTGTATTAGAAGCAGAAGATGTTGCCGTAGAAGATTTCCAGCCAAGCAACGTTGGTTGAATTGTTGTATTTGAAGCGTTCGCTGTAACATCCAGTTCTATTTTTGAAATTGCCGCACCTGCGGACACAATTTCTAAATATCCTTGATTAATAACTCCATCTACTGTTTTATCAAGTTTAATACAGTAGCCATCACTATTAGAACCCGCCGACAAAGACGCTGACGTAGCAACCGTAACATCGCCATAAGCCTTAAAGAAGTTTGCGGCTGTAGTAGATGTAAAAGTCACATCAACATCAGGAGTCTGCGCATTTGCATTAATAGAACACAATCCGACAAAAGCGGAGATTAACACTGATGCTAAATGCCTCATTTTGAGTTTATTCATATTATTATTTCCTTTTATTTCCTTAGAATACGGAATGCCAAAATTCCAGTTTATAAAGTACGGCATTTATTTTCACACGTGCAACATGTTTTTGAACATAAAAAACGAGCACCAATCAATGATGCCCGTTAATTTTTATATCGCGTGAAACAATTACGCTTTTTTCACTTTGTAGCCGCAAGTCATTTTGCCTTTCTCGATTTTGGCAAGCTTAGACTTCACCAACTGGCGGCTGAGCGGCGACATTCGGTCGATGAACCTGTGGCCCATCGTGTGGTCGTACTCGTGCTGCACCACTCTGGCAGGGTAGCCGGTTATGGTCTCGGTGTGCTCCACAAGGTTCTCGTCTTGATACCTGATGACGACAGTGTCCTTTCTCGTAACTCGTCCGCCGATGCCAGGCAGACTCAGACAGCCTTCCTCCATAGTCACGTCATTGCCCTTGGTCTCGAGAATCTCGGCGTTGATGAAGACCTTCTTCCAGTCAGCCCACTCAGGGTGCTCTTCGTCCTCGATGACCGAAAGGTCGATAACGAACAGCTTAAGCGAAAGACCCACTTGCGGAGCGGCAAGTCCGATGCCGTTGCCACACTTGTGCAATGTCTCGAACATGTCGTCAAGCAGCTACGGAAGGTTCTCGTAGTCGGCAGGGATATTCTCCGCCTCTTTTCTCAGCACCGCATTGCCGTATAAATAAATAGGATATACCATATCAGTTTGTGTTTGTTGTTTCAAAATCTATTGTCCATGTAGGACTGTAAAATTATCGTTGCGCTTATCTGGTCCACGATGGCCTTGTCGCGTCGTTGCATCTTCTTCATGCCGCCGTCTATCATCGCCTGATGGGCAATCTTTGACGTGAACCTTTCGTCCTGCATCTTCACAGGCACGTTCGGGAAGTTCCTTTTGAGCATCGCCACTACTTGCTGCACATACGGCATCGACTGCGAGTCTGTGCCGTCCATCTGTTTCGGCAGCCCGACGATGAACTCGTCAACGGACTCTTTCTTCAGGTAATCCTTCAGGAAATCGGCGAGTTTCTTGTTCTCGACGGTGGTCAGCCCGTTGGGGATAATCTGCATAGGGTCAGTGACAGCCACACCCACACGAGCCTTGCCCACATCTAATGCCAGAAGTCTTCCCATATTTATCTTTAATTCAAAAACAGCTTCTAAATCGTACAAAGATACTCATTTTATAATTTATAATTACCTTTGCTTACGTTTGCCGAAAGGCGATGAGTATAACAAAAAGTATTAACACAATAAAAATAAAGAAACTATGTTTAAGTGGTTTGAATGCAAAGTAAGGTTTGAAAGAGAGCAGCAGGACGGAACAATCAAGAGCAGCGAGGAGGCTTATCTCGTGGACGCGATGTCGTTCACCGAAGCCGAGGCGCGCATCACATTGGAGATGAAGCCTTTCGTCACAAGCGAGTTCGAGGTGAAGAACATCAACAATGTGAGAATAACCGAGATCGTGAACCTCCACGAGGATTACAGCGACAACAAGTTCTTCAAGTCAAAGGTCATCTACAAGACCATCGACGAGAAGAAGGGCATAGAGAAAAAGACTTCCGGAACTATGTACGTGAAGGCTGCGACAATCAAGCAGGCTCTCGACGAGCTCATCAAATACATGGACAAGGGCGGCTCCGACTACGAGGTTGCCAACATCGCCGAGACTGCCATCATGGACGTTTTCGAATACGCCGTGATGGAGAAGAAAGACCCTAACGCGCCTCTCGGCAACTCGAACGCGCCAGTCCCACCTTCAGTAGAAGAATAACAAAAACACGAAACAATGTCCATAAGCGAAAATCTGAAAAACATCAGCAGCTCGCTGCCCGGCAACGTAACTTTGGTGGCAATATCGAAATTCCACCCCAACGAGTCGATCGAGGAGGCTTACGCCGCAGGACAACGCATCTTCGGCGAGAGCTACGAGCAAGAGCTTTCGCAGAAGCAGAGGACCTTGCCAACCGACATTCAGTGGCACTTCATCGGCCACCTGCAGTCGAACAAGGTCAAGTACATCGCGCCGTACATCAGCCTCATCCACAGTGTGGACAACGCCAAGCTGCTGAAGGAGATAAACAAGCAAGCCGCAAAGAACGGACGCACGATAGACTGCCTGCTGCAGCTCCACGTTGCCAAGGAGGAAACGAAGTACGGGTTCTTCGAGGACGAATTCGAGGAGTTTCTCGACTCCGAGGCCTTCGCCCAGATGGAGAACGTGAGGATAACCGGCATCATGGGCATGGCGTCGAACACCGACGACGAGGCACGCATCCGCGAGGATTTCAAGAAGCTGAAAAGCGTCTTCGACAAGGCCAAGGCGACGAAGTTCAAGGACAAGGACTACTTCAACATCCTGTCCATGGGCATGTCCGGCGACTACGAGATAGCCATCGAGGAAGGCTCAAACATGGTGCGCATCGGCTCAGCCATATTCGGTCCTCGCCAATATTAACAAACAAAACAACACGCAATGTCTAAACTCATTATAATATCAGCGCCGTCAGGCTCAGGCAAAAGCACCATCATCAACTACCTCATAAGCAAGGGGCTGCCGCTCGGATTTTCCATCTCGGCCACCAGCCGCGCGCTACGAGGCACAGAGAAGGACGGCGTGGAGTACCACTTCCTGACGCCCGACGAGTTCCGCGCCAAGATTCAGAACGACGAGTTCCTGGAGTACGAGGAGGTGTATAAGGACAAGTTCTACGGCACACTGAAGTCCGAAGTGGACCGCATCGCAGCCAGCGGAAAAACGGCCGTGTTCGACGTCGATGTCAAGGGCGGAGTGAACATAAAAAAATTCTACGGTGACAGGGCGTTGTCGGTCTTCATCCAGCCGCCAAGCATCGACGAACTGCGCCGCCGACTCGAAAGTCGCGCCACCGACGCTCCCGAAGTCATCCACGACCGCATAAAGCGAGCTGAGTTCGAGCTCTCGTACGCCGACAAGTTCGACCACGTCATCATAAACGATGACCTGCAGAAAGCCGAAGACGAGGCCTACGAACTGATAAGCAATTTCATAAATGGATAAAACAAAAGCCGCCACGAAAAAGTGACGGCTTTGTTGTTTCTTACGGGTCAGACGCCAAGCACATTGCGCACGACGCCCCACGACACATACAGCACGATGAACGCGGCTATGGCGCGCTTCGAAGCCAACGCCCGACGCAGCCTGCTACCCTGCGAACTGACGAGCAGCGCCGCAAAATAAAGGAAGCCGAGCGGAAGGAAGTAATTGCACTTCAGCGCATCGACAAACCGCAGATTCGCCAGATTGTAGAGCTGGCGCTGAAAGCCGCAGCCCGGACAACTGAAGCCGGTCAATGACTTTATCACACACTTGGGCGCAAGATGGCTGTGCGTCGGGTCGTAG
>JAGCQO010000028.1 GCA_017965125.1 Paludibacteraceae bacterium | reverse complement strand
CACGTTGCCGCGCTCGTCCCTCCATGGCTCCTGCGTGCCCCAGTGGCTGTTAAAGTTCCTCTGGATTTTCTTCATCTCCTCTCTTGCGGCCTCCTCGGCGTACTTCTGCATCTTGGAGTCGATGGTGGTGTATATCTTCAGTCCGTCGCTGTAGATGTCGTAGCTTTCGTCCTCGTCGGTCTTCTGCTTGAGTATCTTCTCCACTTCGTCGGCGAGCGTCTGTCTGAAGTACAGCGCGTTTCCTGAGTAGCTTTGTTCCACGCTGTATTTCTGCATGTCTATCTCGGTGTTCTTCAGCGAGTCGCATTCATCTTTTGTTATGATTTTGTGCGTGTACAGGCCGTCGAGCACGATGTTTCTTCTTCTCTTGCTGTTTTTAGGGTTTATCTTCGGGTTATATGTCGTGGTGGCTTTGAGCATGCCTATCAGCGTTGCGCATTGCTCTATGGTCAGGTCCTTTGGGGTAGTGCCGAAGTATTTTTTCGCCGCTGTCTTGATGCCGAATGCGTTGCTGCCGAAGTCCACTGTGTTGAGATACATGGTTATTATCTCTTGCTTGTCGTAGGTGCATTCGATTTTCACGGCGGTTATCCATTCCTTGGTCTTGGCTATGATGATGGACAGTCCCGGAATGTGTCCGAAAAGGCCTTTGCTGTACTGGCTTCTGGTCTTGAACATGTTTTTCACCAGCTGCTGTGTTATAGTGCTGGCGCCTCTGACCTTGCCATGCACGATGTAGTCCTTCACTGCTGCGAAGAGGCCGCTGAAGTCTATGCCGAAGTGGTCGTAGAAGCGTTCATCCTCGGTCGCAACGAGTGTTTTCACCAAATATGGGTTTATCTCCTCGTATTTAACAGGAGTTCTGTTTTCTTTGAAGTATTTGCCGATCAGCACGCCGTCCTCGCTGTAGATCTCTGAAGCGACGCATGGCTCGGGATTCTTTATATTATATATGCTTGGCGATTTGCCGAACAGCCAGAGGAAATTGATGTCCACCAGAATAAGGTAGAGTAGGAATAGTATGAATGAGTAAAGCAGTGTGCGCCAGATTTTTCCGTGCCAAGGTGCTTTCTTGAAATTCTCCTTTTTCTTTTTGAAAAAACTTCTGATTTGTGATAATCCTTTTTTTGAAAGGCTTAAAACGCTTTTCATAAAAGACTGTTTCTTAGTCATTGTGCTGGTTTGGTTTCCTGTTTTAAATCTTTCAAAATTAATAAATACAACGCAATGTCATGCATTTGTGGCCGATTTTTATTTTTGTTGGCTTTTTGATAAGTTTGTGCCGTTTTTTTTAACCCAGAATTATGATTAGACATATTGTATTATTCAAAATGAAGCCATTCGCAACGCCAGAGGCCAGAATGGAGAAGCTGAACCAGATAAAGAACGGACTGCTGGCTCTGACATCGATAGTAAAGGAACTCAAGCACGAGACAGTGGGCATAAACGCCAATCCAGCTGAGACATGGGATTTGAGCCTTGTCTGCGAGTTCGAGACATGGGACGACCTGAACGTCTATGCCGACCATCCTGAGCACGTGAAGGTGAAGAAGATAATAGGCGAGGTGGTTGATTCGAGAGCTTGCGTTGACTCGGAGTTCTAACAGGCACATTGATTGACTTTCGGGGATAAACGCTGTCAATACATTATATGATAAAGAAATGTTTCATTTTTGTTGTTGACTTTCTTATCTTTGCGTCCCGTAAAAAATAAATACCATTTGTAAGGTAAAACAAACAATTATGATTAAAGTCACTTTTCCAGACGGTTCGGTTAAGGAATTCGAATCGGGTATCACTCCTTATGAGATTGCTCAGAGCATTAGTCCTCGTCTTGCACAGGAAGTGCTGAGCTCTACAGTAAATGATCAGATATGGGACATCTCGCGTCCTGTCACATCTGACTGCACAATTAAATTGCACAAATGGGAGGATCCTGAGGCGAAGAAAACCTTCTGGCACACATCTGCACATATCCTCGGCGAGGCGCTGATGGAGCTTTATCCAGGTGTGCAGTTCGGTATCGGTCCAGCGATTGAGAACGGATTCTATTATGATGTTGACCTCGGAGACGGCGTGGAGCTGAAGGATGCAGACCTCGTGAAGATAGAGGACAAGATGAAGGAACTTGTCTCAAAAAAGGAGCAACTCGTCCGCACTGACATCTCGAAGGCCGACGCTCTCAAAATGTTCGGCGACAGAGGCGAGACATACAAGCTTGAGCTTATAAGCGAGCTTCAGGACGGAACTATCACAACATACACAAACGGTAACTTCGTTGACCTTTGCCGTGGTCCTCACTTGGCTTCCACAGAGCCAGTCAAGGCCATCAAGCTGACCTCAATCGCAGGCGCATACTGGAGAGGCGACGAGAAGCGCAAGATGCTCACACGTGTTTATGGCGTGAGCTTCCCAAAGAAAAAGATGCTCGACGAGTACCTTGTGCTGCTCGAGGAGGCGATGTAGCGCGACCACCGCAAGATAGGCAAGGAGATGGGACTCTTCATGTTCAGCGACATGGTGGGCAAGGGACTCCCAATCTGGTTACCAAAGGGCACTACGCTGAGACTCAATCTGGAGGAGTACCTCAAGAAGATACAGAAGAAGTTCGGCTATCTGCAGGTAATCACTCCGCACATCGGAAACAAGCAGCTTTACGTGACTTCAGGACACTGGGATCACTACGGAAAGGACAGCTTCCAGCCAATCACGACCCCAGAAGAGGGCGAGATGTATCTGCTGAAGCCTATGAACTGTCCTCACCACTGCATGATATACAAAAACGAGCCACGTTCCTACAAGGACCTTCCGCTTCGTGTGGCAGAGTTCGGAACCGTTTATCGTTACGAGCAGAGCGGTGAGCTCCACGGACTTACCCGTGTTCGCTCGTTCACTCAGGACGACGCGCACATCTTCTGCCGTCCAGACCAAGTGAAGGAAGAGTTCCTCCGTGTGATGGACATTATCAATATCATCTTCAAGGCGTTGAACTTCGACAACTTCGAGGCGCAGATCTCGCTCAGAGACCCTAACAACCACGAGAAGTATGTCGGCAGCGACGACGTTTGGGAGAAAGCCGAGAAGTCTATCGTCGAGGCGTGCCAGGAGAAGGGACTTCCAGCGAAGGTTGAGTACGGCGAGGCTGCGTTCTACGGTCCTAAGCTCGACTTCATGGTGAAGGACGCTCTCGGCCGTCGTTGGCAGCTCGGAACAATCCAGGTTGACTACAACCTCCCTGAGCGTTTCGGACTCGAGTACACAGGCGATGACAACAAGAAGCACCGTCCAGTCATGATACACCGTGCGCCATTCGGAAGCATGGAGAGATTCGTGGCTGTGCTTATCGAGCACACTGCAGGCAAATTCCCATTGTGGCTTGCTCCAGACCAGGCTATCGTCCTGCCTATCAGCGAGAAGTTCAATGACTACGCGCAGAAGGTGAGCGACACTCTCAACGAGAAGGGCATACGCACAATCGTTGACGACAGAAACGAGAAGATCGGACGTAAGATCCGCGACAACGAAATCAAGCACATCCCTTACATGCTGATTGTAGGCGAGAAGGAAGCCGCAGAAGGCAAGGTCTCTGTGCGCAAGCAGGGAGGCGAGGATGTCGGTCAGTTGGCAGTCGGCGAGTTCGCAGACAAGGTTCTGGCCATCGTCAATGACATGATGACTCCAAAGTATTAGAATATTTCTAATGCTTTAGTGAAATAAAAACAGATAAAAACGCACAACTTATAGAAATTTGTTCTATTTTTGTGCGTTTTTTGTAGGCAGATGCCGTTACATGTTGAGAAACAGAGCGTCAGCCGAGGGAAAACAACGATTTTTTAATAATAAAAATTAGGAGGACAAAACTATAGCTTACCAGGATAATAGCCGCCGTCCAATGCGTGGCAGAGTCATTAAGGAAGACCAGCATAGAATCAACGAGAATATCGTTGCTAAAGAGGTTCGATTAGTTGGAGAGAATGTAGAGCAGGGTGTTTACCCTATATCTCAGGCTCTTGATATAGCGGACAGACAAGGCCTTGACCTTGTGGAGATTTCTCCAAATGCTGCTCCCCCTGTCTGCAAGGTGGTGGATTATCAGAAATTCCTTTATCAGCAGAAGAAGAGGGAAAAGGAAATGAAGAAGAAATCGACAACAGTAGTTGTCAAAGAAATTCGTTTCGGACCTCAGACTGATGAGCATGACTACAACTTCAAGTTGAAGCACGCGCAGGAATTCATCAGACAAGGCTGCAAGATTCGCGCTTATGTGTTCTTCAAAGGACGCTCAATCCTCTTCAAGGAGCAAGGTGAGATACTTCTTCTCCGTCTTGCCAATGATTTGGAAGAGGTGGCAAAGGTCGAGTCAATGCCAGAGCTTGAGGGTAAGAAGATGAGCGTGATGCTCTCTCCTAAAAAGTAGAATTTATTGTTTTTTTAAATTATAACTGTAAAATGCCTAAATTAAAGACTAATTCCGGTGCCAAAAAAAGATTCGCTCTTACCGGAACAGGAAAAATCAAGAGAAAGCATGCTTTCAAGAGTCACATTCTGACTAAGAAGACAAAAAAGCAGAAGCGTAACTTAACTCACTTCTCTCTCGTAGAGAAAGCTAACAGCTCTGCAGTAAAGGAACTTCTTTGCCTGAAGTAATTTTTAAAGTATTCATTTCTAGTATTTTTAACCGAGTGATTAGCTTGAAGTTCCTTGAAGAGAGGGCGCTAACATTCACAAAAACAATTTATTATGCCTAGATCAGTAAATCATGTAGCATCCAGAGCTAAAAGAAAGAGAATCCTTAAGCTTACAAGAGGATATTTCGGAGCAAGAAAGAACGTTTGGACCGTTGCCAAGAACACTTGGGAGAAGGGTCTGACTTACGCTTTCCGCGACCGTCGTAACAAGAAGAGAAACTTCCGTGCTCTTTGGATTCAGAGAATCAACGCAGCTGCTCGTCTCGAGGGTCTGTCTTATTCTCAGCTTATGGGCGCACTTCACAAAGCAGGTATCGAGATGAACCGCAAGGTCCTCGCAGACTTGGCTTTGAACCAGCCTGAAGCATTCAAGGCTATCGTGGAGAAAGCAAAGAAAGCTTAATCAAGAAAACCACATAGAAGGAAAGCCGCATGAAAATGCGGCTTTTTTTTATCTGTAGTTTTGTGCTATCTTTGTATTTGTGCTTGTGTTAAGCGCATCTAATGAATAAATAGCGAATTATGGCAGACAAGAATTTGACATTGTTAGGAAGCAAAGAGACTGTTTATCCGACAGAGTATAACCCTGCGCTCCTTGAGACTTTCGATAACAAGAACAAGGAGTTTGACTACTGGGTGCGTTTCAATTGCCCGGAGTTCACGTCGCTTTGTCCTATCACTGGCCAGCCGGATTTTGCCGAAATCAGGATTGCTTACATTCCAGACGAGAAGATGGTCGAGAGCAAGAGCCTGAAGCTCTATTTGTTCAGCTACAGAAACCATGGCGCGTTTCATGAGGACTGTGTGAACAGAATCATGAAGGACCTGATTGCGCTCATGGACCCAAAGTATATCGAAGTCACAGGCTATTTCCTGCCAAGAGGCGGCATTTCGATATATCCTTACGCTAACTTCGGACGCAAGGGCACAAAGTACGAGGCTCTTGCTGAGAAAAGGTTAGAGATGCACGATTTGGAAAGATAGGCGAGGGCCTTTTCAGACGCCCTTGTCGATGTCCGGCCAGATTATCTTGTGCATTTGGAGCTGGATTTTCGCATCGCTCAGTTCCTTGTTCTCTTTCATGAACTCGACGATGTCGGCATGGCTCATTTTGCCACTCACGGCAGAAAGGTAAATCTCGGGAATGTCTTTGTCGTAGCGTGATTGAAGCTCTCTCACGATGTCGATGGTCTTGGCGCAGTCTTCTTTTGTGCCGATGACGAATTTCACGACGTCCTCTTTCCTGAGTTCCGCAAATGCGTCTTTGTTCATTCTGCTTTCCATTCCGCTGCTTGGCAGCTTGTAGTCGATGGTGAAGAAAATGTTGTCGGCGACACGGAAAGGCGCGACTCTTATTGAGCCGTTGGTCTCTACATTGACCTCGTAGCCCAGTGAGCAAATTTTGCTGATTAGCTCCTTGATGTTGGGGTGGAAGAGTGGCTCGCCGCCAGTCAGTGTCACTTTGCGGTAGTGCGGATTCAGCTTGGATACCACCTCGTCGGCCGTTAATTCTGTGTATTCGCAGTCTTTCTCGGAGAGCGCATACTCGGTGTCGCAATATGTGCATCTGAGGTTGCATCCGACAGTGCGAATGAATGTCGCGAGCTGTCCGCTCCTCTTTCCTTCGCCCTCTATGCTATTGAAAATCTCGACAATCTTGTACTTATTCATCGCGAGTGTAGATTGCTGTGTTGTCTCGGCTTTCAGTCACCTCAACTTTATAGCATTTCTCTCCAAGAGTGTCGCAAACCCACTTGGCGATGTTCTCAGCTGTCGGGTTGAAGTCGAAGATGTCGTTCAGCACCTTGTGGTCCAACGGCTCTTTGATGAGTTTCTTTATTTTTGAGAAGTCCATGACCATTCCGTTCTCGTCGAGCGCCTTGCTTCTCAGGTGAACGGTGATGTCCCAGTTGTGTCCGTGTGTGTTGCAGCACTTCGATTCATAGTTGAGCTTGAGTGCGTGTGCCGCGCTTATCTCTATTTTCTTGGTTAAGTAAAACATGATCAGTGCTTTTGGTTTTTATGTTCAAGATACAACTCGAGTCCTTTTCTGCGCAGCGTGCAAGAAGGGCAGTGTCCGCATCCGTCGCCAATGACGCCGTTGTAGCATGTCAGGGTCTCGTTTCTCACGATGTCGAAAACGCCGAGTTTGTCAGCCATTTCCCACGTCTCCGCCTTGTCCTTCCACATGAGTGGTGTGTGCAGCACGAATTGCTCGTCCATGGCGAGGTTGAGTGACACGTTCAAAGACTTTATGAACGAGTCTCTGCAGTCTGGGTAGCCGCTGAAGTCGGTTTGCGACACTCCAGTCACGATGTCTCTGATGCCAAGTGAACGCGCATAAACAGCGGCGATGCTCAGGAAGAACAGGTTTCGTCCGGGTACGAATGTGTTCGGGAACGTCGAGCCGTCGGGCTTTTCCTGGTCCATTTTGATGTTGGAGTCAGTCAGCGAACAGTTCGTAGCCAGCTGGCTTATGAAATAGATGTCCATGAGTTTGAAACTTACGCCGGCCTTCTCGGCTATCGATTGAGCTATCGAAGTCTCTTTCTGGTGTTTCTGACCGTAATTGAAGCTGATTGCGTAAACCTCTTTGAACTCTTTTTTCGCCCAGAACAGGCATGTGGTGGAGTCTTGTCCTCCGCTCAGAACAACAAGCGCCTTGTTGTTCGGTTTTGTAGATATTTCTGCCATAATTCTTGTTTTTATCGTGGTTGTCAAGTACACGTGTCAATCTTGAATTGACGATGCAAAGATATCAAAAAGGGCAGATGTGGCAAATTTATTCGAAAACTATAAGCTGCTTTTTGTTGTGCACTTTTATGGCGCCGACCATTTCCTCGGCGAGTTCTGCGGCTTGTGGCCCCATGATGCTATGGTCGATTCGCCAGACGATGTTGACTTCGTTCTTGAGCAGACGGCACAGGAGGTTGATGTAGATTCTGACCATTCCTTTGTTCGGCTGGACGTTCTTGTAAACGTCCGGACCTAAAGGCGTGATTTTCACATAAATGCCTCTCTTCCAACATTCTCTCACGACATAGATGATGTTGTCCCAATAGTCGTACTGGACAGCGTCGGCGAAGGTGCTGCCGTTGGTGGTCAGTGGCGCGACGAGGTTGCCGTTGCGCAGCGCTTTGTCGTGGTAGTAATTCTCGTCGTAGTTATTCAGCAGGGCGCACATGTCGATGGCTTTGACACCGGAGTATTTCACGCTGTCTAAATACATGTCGAGGTCTTGATGGTTCATTGTCTTTATGACCTGGAATCCATCGATTGTATAAAGCGCGCTGAGCTTGTCATGCGTTATGTATGTTTTCGCCGCAAATGCAGATGCAAATGCGACGAAAAACAAAGTGGCGGTTATGCTTTTTCTTAAAATGTTGTGCGTCATATAATAAGGCTTCCGATCTGGAACACTGCCAAAGATACTAAATAAGCCAGAAGAGTGGTGTAAACCATCACGAAAATCGCCCATTTCCATTTAGACTCCTTGGCGATGGCTACGATCGTGGCGATGCAAGGGAAGTATATGAGCACGAAAATCATCAGCGTCAGAGCCACAAGCGGCGTGAACACCTTTTGGCCGGCCTTCGGACCATGGACGTAGGTCTGCTGCTGGAGCTTCTTTTGCAACGAAACGGAATTCTCGTCGGCCGCCTCGTCTGCCTGATAGAGGATGCCCATTGTGCTGACGACAATCTCCTTGGCTGCCATTCCGGAGAAGAGGCTGACACCGATTTTCCAGTCGAAGCCAAGCGGCTTAATGATAGGCTCGATGGCGTGCCCGATTCTGCCTATGTACGATGCCTCCTGACGCTCGGCCTCCTTGTCAACAGAGGCTTGCAAGGCGGTATCGTCGTCGCCGTTGGCTGTCGCCTGCTCGATGATTGCGTCATAGTCCTTGGTGTATTCCGTCTCGCGTGGGAAATATCCTAACGCCCAGATGATTATGGATGCGGTCAGAATCACAGTTCCCATCTTCTTCAGATACTGCTTGCCTTTCTCCCACATGTGTATCAGCGTGCTTTTGGCTGTCGGTATTCTGTAGGGCGGCAGCTCCATGACGAATGGCACTTCCTTCTTTCTGAATATTGTCTTGCTGAAGATCTTGGCAACCAGCACGGCGAGAAGCATGCCTATGATGTAAACCACGAAAAGCATGAGGCCCTGGTGGCTTGGGAAGATGGCAGCGATGAGCAGCAGATAGAGCGGCAGACGCGCCGAGCATGACATGAACGGAATGATGAGCATCGTGAGCAGGCGGTCGCTGCGGTTCTCGAGCGTTCTTGTCGCCATGACGGCTGGCACGTTGCATCCGTATCCCATTATCAGCGGGATGAACGACTTTCCGTGCAGTCCTATCTTGTGCATTATCTTGTCCATGAGGAATGCGGCTCTTGCCATGTAGCCCGTGTCTTCCATGAGCGAGATGAAGAAGAAGAGAATGAGGATGTTAGGCAGGAACACAACGACTCCTCCCACACCGCAAATCACTCCGTCCACGATGAGGTCTTTCAGCGGACCGTCGGCCATGTGCGTGCTGACGAAGTCGCTCAACAGCGACACTCCGGCGTCGATCCAGTCCATCGGATACTGCCCGATGGCGAACGTCGCTTCGAAGATTATGAACAGAAAAGCGAAGAAAATAGGGAAGCCCCAGATTTTATGCGTAAGCAGGTCGTCGAGCTTGCGAATCTGCCGCTTGTTCTTCTCGTCGGGCAGTGTTCGCGTCTCTTTCAGCGCTCCGTCTATGAATCCGTACTTCGCATCCGTTATTATCGTCTCGGACTGATCGGAATACTCCTTTTCAAGCGCGGCGATCCTTTTCTCGGTCTCCGCCATTATCTCGTTGTAGTTATTGTATTGGCTGAGGAACTTGCGTG
>JAGCQO010000176.1 GCA_017965125.1 Paludibacteraceae bacterium | reverse complement strand
ACTCGCGTTCGAGGGACTGAACAATGCGGCAAGCACCGACAACGACCTCATCATAGTGCTGAACGACAACCACATGGCCATCGACCCAGCCAAGGGAGGCATGAGCCAGTATCTGCTCGACATAACCACAAGCCGCACATACAACAACATCCGATACAACATCTACCGCTTCCTCAGGAAGCTCGGACTGATAAGCGACGCCGGCAAGCACAAGATACAGAGGACGACCAACAAGATAAAGTCGTTGCTCAGCCGTCAGCAACACAACATATTCGAGAGTCTGAGCATCAGGTATTTCGGACCAGTGGACGGCCACGACGTGAAGGCGCTCGTGAGGATATTCAACGAGATAAAGGACTACAAAGGACCGAGAGTCGTGCACTGCGTGACGACCAAGGGCAAGGGCTACGAGCCAGCCGAGAAGTCAGCCACAATCTGGCACGCGCCGGGCAAGTTCGACCCTCAGACGGGCGAGAGAATAAAGGAGGACAGCTCAGTGCCGATGGCGCCGAAGTATCAGGACGTGTTCGGCGAGACGCTGCTGCAATTAGCAAGAGAGAACGACAAGATCGTGGGCGTGACGCCGGCGATGCCAACAGGCAGCTCGCTGTCCATCATGATGAAGGAGATGCCGACAAGGTGTTTCGACGTGGGCATAGCCGAAGGACACGCGGTGACATTCAGCGCAGGCATGGCTAAAGGCGGACTGCAGCCGTTCTGCGTCATCTACTCGACATTCCTGCAAAGAGCCTACGACAACATAATACACGACGTGTCGATACTCAACCTACCGGTTGTGATATGCGTTGACAGAGCCGGAATCGTAGGCCACGACGGAACGACACACCACGGATACTTCGACATGACATCGCTCAGAAGCATCCCTAACATAACCATCGCAGCGCCAAGAAACGAGATAGAGCTGCGCAACATGATGTACACGGCACAGCTGCCAGGCAAAGGCACGTTCGTGATACGCTACCCTCGCGGCAGAGGCGAGATTTGCAACGCCGACTGGAAAACGACTCCTATGGAGGAGCTGCCTGTGGGCAAGGGTGTGAAGCTAAAGGACGGCGAGGACGTGGCGGTGCTGAGCATAGGCACGGCTGGCAACGAGGCCGACAAGGCCATAGCGGAGGTGGAGAATAACACCGGCAAGGCCATAGCCCACTACGACATGAGATACCTGAAGCCGCTTGACGAGGAGCTGCTGAAGGAGGTCGCTGCGAGATACAGCAAGATCGTGACCGTCGAGGACGGCATGAGAGACGGCGGATTAGGCAGCGCCATCGTGGAGAAGCTGGCCGACTGGAGGATGAGCAACGAGGTCGTAAGAATCGGATTCCCAGACAAGTTCATCGGCCAAGGAGAAATAAGCGAGCTGAAAGCCGATACAAGAACAGACTTCAAGTCGATAGCAGACGAGATTACTAAACTAATAGAAAGCAACAGCTTATGAGGATAGTGATAGCAGGCGCAGGAGACGTAGGAAAGCATCTGGCAAAGATGTTCCGCTCCGAGAGCCATGACATAATCATAATAGACAACAACCCGCAGAACCTCGAGACGCTTTCGTCAAGGTTCGACATCATGACGTTCGAGGGCAACGTGACCTTCATGAAGGACCTGATGGAAGTGGGAGTGAACAAATGCGACCTGTTCGTTGCCGTCACATCACACGAGACTGTGAACATGACCGCCTGCATACTCGCATCGAGCCTCGGAGCGAAGAAAACGCTCGCCAGAGTCGATAACCACGAGTACATACAGCCCGACAACCTGAGGCGATTCTCGAAGCTCGGAATAAACCAGATGATTTACCCAGAGCGTCTTGCAGCCGAGGAGATACTCATGTCGCTCAAGACCAACTGGCAGAGAATAAACATGTCGTTCTGCAACGACTCGCTGCAGCTGATAGGCGTGAAACTGAGGAGCAACGCCCCCGTCATCGGCCAGCAGTTCAACACCGGATTCCTGGACCACGGCAAGTTCAGAGTCGTGGCCATAAAGCGCTCGGGATGCACCATAATCCCAAGAGGAGAAGACGAGCTGAAGGACGGCGACATCGTCTATTTCATCGTTCCGCCGGAGAACCTTGAGTTCACTCGCGAGCAGGCCGGCAAGGAGAACCGCGACATAAAGAGAATCCTGATAATGGGAGGAACAAGAATCGGAATAAACACGGCTAAACTGCTGCCAGACAACATCTCAGCCAAGATACTGGAACCCGACCTTGAGAAATGCTCCCCTATCACACAGCAAGTCAGGAGCAACATACTTGTGATAAACATCGACGCGAGAGACCTTGAGTCGCTCGAGGACGAAGGCATCAAGGACACTGACGCATTCATAGCCGTGACCGAGAACACCGAGGAGAACATCCTCGCCTGTCTTGCCGCCAAGCACTACGGCGTGACCAAGACGATAGCCGAGGTCGAGAACAACGACTACATACAGCTGGCGCAGAACCTCGACATCGGAACAGTGATAAACAAGAAGCTGATAGCCGCAAGCCACATCTACCAGATGACGCTGAACGAAAGCGTGCAGAACGTGACGTGCGTGCCACTGTCGTCGGACGCGCAAGTCATTGAGTTCGAGGCGAAAGCCGGCAGCAAGGTGACTAAGCGCAAGCTGAGAGAACTGCGAATCGACTCCGACGTCAACTTCGGCGGCTACGTCAGAGACGGCAAGGGATATATATGCAGCGGCAACACGGAGATACAGCCAGGCGACCACGTCATAGTGTTCTGCCTCGCCGACGCCGTGCACAGCGTGGAACCATTATTCAACTAACGTGAAATGAGAATCAGTCTCAACATACGACTTGTTTCTGGCTTGATAGGCCAGCTTGCCATGTTCGAAAGCGCGCTGCTCTTTCTGGCATGCGGGGTCGCCATCTACTACGGCGAGGACCATTGGGACTACTACGTGCAGAGCGGCGGATTGGCGCTCGGCATAGGAACTATACTGAAACTCTTAGGCATAGGCGCGCCACCGACCATGACGAAGAAGGAAGGCGCCATCATCGTCACATTGGTCTGGATTGTGTTCTCGCTCATAGGCATGGTACCCTATCTGCTGACTGGCACGCTCGACAACGTGACCGACGCGTTCTTCGAGACCATATCGGGATTCACGACCGTCGGAGCCACAGTCATCGACGACATCGAGGCGCAAAGCCACAGCATCCTATTCTGGAGAGCGCTGACACAGTGGACTGGCGGCATCGGAATAATCGTGATTTCGCTGGCATTGCTGCCGAGATTCGGTTTCAGCGGCATGATGATGTTCGGTGCGGAGATGGCTGGTCCGACCAAGGAAAAGCTGTCGCCGAAGATAGCCGACACAGCCAAGAAACTCGGAATCATATACTTAGCGCTCACAGTCGCCGAGGTCATCGCGCTGAAGATAGGCGGCATGCCACTGTTCGACGCCGTATGCCACTCCATGACGACGACCGCCACAGGAGGATTCTCGACTAAGAACAACTCGATCGCTCACTGGGCGCCGACCATACAATACATCATAATGGTGTTCATGTTCCTTTCCGGCATCAACTTCACGCTCTACTACTTCGCCTTCAACGGCAAGCTGAAGCTGAAAGTCTTCAAGAACGAAGAGCTGAAAGGATACATCCTCATCGTGCTCATCGCGGCGATTATCATGTTCGTCTGCCTTTATGACATAAACATGCCATTGACGTTCCAGTACATCGAGGAAATAGCCCGAAAGGCCATGTTCCAGGCGGTTTCCATCATGACATCGACGGGCTTCGTGGAGTCCGACTTCACTGTTTGGCACACGACCACATGGATCATCATCATACTGCTCATGCTGTGTGGAGCGTCGGCTGGCTCATCGACCGGCGGCATCAAGCTCTCAAGAATCATCATCGCGCTTAAATACTGCTACTACGAGTTCAAGCGTATGGTGCATCCTCATGCCGTTATTCCTGTGACATACAGAGGCACAATCATAAAGCCTGATGTCATCTCGCGCGTATTCGCGTTCATCTTCCTTTATGTGTT
>JAGCQO010000175.1 GCA_017965125.1 Paludibacteraceae bacterium | reverse complement strand
GCAGGCGAAAAAACAAGAAAAGAGGGCAGCGACGCCCTCTTTTCTTATATATACTATGGCTGCTTCTAAACCTTTTTTGGCGCGGGTGCGTCAGAATTGTTCCGCTTTTCGTATGTCTCCTGCATAGCCGGTACAGAAAGCACACCATCTGTGATTGTCACGGTCATGCTCATTTCCGGCACGTATGCAGCTCCGTTTGTGTAGTCGCCGCTCGTGATGCTGTAAGTGCCAGCAAATTCAATGCTGTACTCTGGATTTCTGCCGTCGGCTTTGGTATATACTGTGCTCTTGGTCACCACCATCGTACCGTCGCTGAAAAGGAATATGGCTTGGTTCCTTGTCTTTGTGTCTCTTATCTCGGTCAATCCATACCACGCCTCAATCATCTTGTTGGCGTAATCGCTTGGCAGGTAGGCTTCTGGTGTTATGGCGTAAGCTCCACCGTTGTCTCCTCCATTGCCATCTCCATCTCCGCTGTTGCCACCGCCATTGATTATCTCGCCGTCAACAGGCTTTGAAGCTGCGGGAATATTGGCGTTGCTCTGCTTTGTGAGGGTTTCCTCTCCCTTAGGCGTCATCTTGCCGTTCTGAATCGTCACGCTCATTCCCATTTGCGGTACATAAGCAGTTCCGTTGTCATAGTTGCCGTTTGTTATTTCATACGTGCCCACGAAGTCTATTTCCTTGTATTCTCTTCCGTCTGATTTGATTTTGTGGTTAGTTACTAAGATAGTGTTGTCACTAAAGAGGAACACTGCGCTTGCCCTCTTTGTGCCGTCCTGCTGCACCTCGCTGTAGAGATACCATGCAGCCACGTTGCTTGCGCTGTATCCTTCAGGGAAGAATGCGCTGATAGCACCGCTTGGGTTTGTGCTGTCCTTGTCGTCGTCGCTGCAAGAGACGAATGACATTGTGCCGAAAAACAAGGCCAATGCCAGTAAAATTCTAATGTTTTTCATGGCTTAAAGTATTTAGTGTGTTAAACAAAAAAAGCCTGTATTCCGGACGTGTTAACGTAACCGAAATACAGGCCATATCTCATTGTCAGAGAGGTGGATGATTGATTTTACCCCCCCCTAATATTTTTTGCGATATTTTGTATATAAATTCTCATTTTTTTTCGCTTTTCTCAAAGGTCGTTTCTCGTTTTTTATAATCCAAATTTTTATCGTCCTATTTTGCCTTCCATGCTGCATAACATATTTATATGTTTTTTTATATCGGTCCTTTGTGCTTTCGGTAATGCCGGTCATTGCGCTCTCGGTTGCTGTGCTTCGACTCCGCTCAGCAACCGAGTCGAAGCACCGAAGTGCATCAACCACGCGTTGCCGAAACCACAGCGCCTGGCATGGTTTATATGATTCTGCCATTGCATTTATGTATGTCTGAAGAGGCATTCGTAGATAATTAACCCTTCAAACAGCATTAACCTGCAAAAAAATCAAAAAAAATAGTATATTTGCCGTTCGTTTCGTATAGTGTGTCATAATGCACTGCAAACAGATAATTAACTTAAACATAAATAAATAACAAAAACAACAATGCTAAACAAAGGATTTGTTACAGTAATTGCGTTCTGCTTGTTTATCGCATGCGCATTTTACTTGTCATTCAGCGTTGTGACGAGCCACTTCACCAGCAAGGCGGAGGAAATCTCGCAGGGAGATGCGGTCAAGTATCATAACTACTTGGATTCGCTTTCTACTGAGAAGGTTTGGCTTGGTTACACACTGAAAGAGTGTAGAGAGAAGGAACTTAACCTTGGTCTTGACCTTAAGGGTGGTATGAACGTGCTTCTGGAAGTTTCTGTTCCAGACATCGTTAAGTCTCTTGGCGACGAGAACTCTGAGAACTTCAGA
Organism: Paludibacteraceae bacterium; assembly: GCA_017965125.1. Taxonomy (GTDB): domain Bacteria; phylum Bacteroidota; class Bacteroidia; order Bacteroidales; family Paludibacteraceae; genus UBA4363. Next base: position 5,335 of record JAGCQO010000175.1, on the reverse strand, counting down.
AAGGCTCTTGACCTTGCCAAGAAGAGACAGAGCGAAAGCCAGGATGACTTCCTGACTCTCTTTGAGCAGGCATTCAAGGAGATCGACCCTAACGCTAAGCTTTCTTCTGTGTTCGGTTACGGACTCAAGGACAACGGCGTGACTATCTACTCGACTAACGAGGAGGTGATGAAGGTTTTGCGCAGCCAGGTTGACGCTGCTGTGGCTAACTCATTCCAGGTGCTCAGAACTCGTATCGACCGTTTCGGCGTTGTTCAACCAAACATACAGAGACTCGAGAACTCAGGACGTATCCTCGTGGAGCTTCCTGGCATCAAGGAGCCTGAGCGTGTAAGAAAGTTGCTCCAGGGTTCTGCTAACCTCGAGTTCTGGGAAACTTACGAAGTGGCTGAGATTATCTCTCCACTGATAAAGGCAAACGAGGTGCTGAAGTCTATGAACGCATCTGCTATCGTGGCAGACTCTGCGGCTGCCGACTCTGCTGTGGCTGCTCCTGTGGCTGCAAACGCAGATAACGGCAAGGATAGCCTTCTCAACGCCCTCAAGCAGGAGGCTGCAAAGGACAATGAGGCTGCTAAGCCATCTCAGAACACTGCGGCTCAGAGAGCTCAGGCTGAGAAGGAGAACCCTCTGTTCAGCATTCTCCAGGTGAACGTGTCAAACAACGGTCAGCCTAACCCAGGTTGCGTTGTTGGTATGGCTCACTATAGCGACACTGCTAAGATCGACCGTTACTTCGAGACAAAGCAGGTTAAGCAGCTCCTTCCTTCCGACTTGAGACTCAAGTGGGGTGTGAAGGCTATCGACGACAAGGGTCAGATATTCCAGCTTTACGCTATCAAGTGCAAGAACCGCGACGGCAAGGCTCCACTCGAGGGCGACGCTATCTCTGACGCATCTTCAGACTTCGGTCAGTATTCATCATACGCTAAGGTTGACATGCAGATGAACTCTGAGGGCGCTAAGCAGTGGGCTCGTCTTACCGAGGAGAACAAGGGACGTTGCATCGCAATCGTGCTCGATGGATATGTTTATTCTGCACCAAGAGTGAACGACAAGATTTCGGGCGGACGCTCAGAAATCACTGGCGACTTCACAGTGGAGGAGGCAAAGGACTTGGCTAACGTGCTCAAGTCTGGTAAGATGCCAGCTCCTGCGGTTATCGTACAAGAGGATGTCGTAGGTCCATCGCTTGGTCAGGAGGCTATCGAGAACGGTCTCATCTCTGCAGTGCTTGCATTCGTGCTCGTGCTCATCTACATGGTATTCTTCTACGGCGTTGTTCCTGGTCTCGTGGCCGACGGCGCATTGATCGTGAATATGTTCTTGCTTTTCGGTGTACTCGCATCGTTCAAGGCTGTCCTGACATTGCCTGGTATCACCGGTATCGTGCTGACTCTCGGTATGGCGATCGACACCAACGTGCTCATCTACGACCGTATCCGTGAGGAGCTCAGAAACGGCAAGACATTGTATAGCGCAATCGAGGAAGGTTACTCAAAGGCTACTTCAGCCATCATCGACGGTAACCTTACTACAATCATAACTGGTATCGTGTTGTTCTTGTTCGGTACAGGTCCTATCAAGGGATTCGCGACAACATTGATTATCGGTATCCTCACATCATTGCTCACAGGTTTCGTGCTGAGCCGTGTCGTTTACTCATTCTTGATTAAGCGCAACAAGATCAGCGCCGACGTTAAGTTCTGCACAAACATCACTAAGTCTTGGTTCCAGAACACTAAGGTTAAGTTCATGGAGCTCAGAAAGTACGCTTACATCATCTCAGGTGTAATCTTGCTTGTCGGTGTTGTTTCGTTGTTCGTAAGAGGTTTGAACCAGGGTATCGACTTCTCAGGAGGTAGAAACTATGTCGTTAAGTTCGACAAGGCTGTCTCTACAGAGGAAATCAAGAGCGCTTTGGCTGTTTCATTCGACGGCGATGCGCCTTCAGTTATCACAATCAAGAGCAGCGAGGTTGACAACAGCGACTCTCGTGTTAGAATCTCAACAAACTTCAAGATCGACGACCAGAGCCAGAGCGTTGACGGCGAAATCGAGTCTCGTCTCTACAACGGTCTGAAGCCTTACCTCAAGCAGGGCACAACTCAGGAGCAGTTCGCTAACGAGTACATCCTGAGCTCTCAGAAGGTAGGTCCGACTGTGGCTGACGACATCAAGGCTTCTGCAGTTGTGGCTATCACATTGTCGCTCCTTGCTATAGCATTGTACATCCTGCTCCGATTCAGAAACATCGCGTTCTCTGCAGGTGGTGTGCTTGCCCTCGTTCACGACTCGCTCGTGATTCTGGGATGCTACTCATTGCTGTACTCAGTAATGCCATTCTCAATGGAGATCGACCAGGCGTTCATCGCGGCTATCCTTACAATCATCGGTTACTCTATAAACGACACCGTGGTCATCTTCGACCGTGTGCGTGAGTACAGACAGTTGTATCCAAACCGCGAGACTGCGTCAGTATTCAACGACGCTTTGAACTCAACTCTGGGACGTACGTTCAACACCTCTTTCACAACTTTGATTGTGTTGGTTGCAATATTCATCTTCGGTGGTGAAAGCATCAGAGGTTTCGTATTCGCCCTCTTGATCGGTATCTTCGCAGGTACATACTCATCATTGTTCATCGCTTCTCCAGTTGCATGCTCAATCCTGAAGAAGAAGGACAAGAAGGTGGCAAAGAAGTAAGATTAGCTGAATCTTCGAAAATAAGAACGGGAGTCCATCGGATTCCCGTTTTTGTTTTTTTATCAGTTAGTCTGTTTTTCGTGTAGGCGTATTGCGGATAAAAATGACTACCTTTGTACCCTTAAAATTGGTGTAATATCTCACCCAGTTATGGGAATCATAAAGAAACTCGACTTTTATGTCTTCACGCGATTTGTGGCCCTTTTTGCTGCCACATTTTTCATAAGCAGTTTCATTCTGCTTATGCAGTTTCTTTGGAAACATGTGAATGACATCATCGGCAAGGGCTTGGACTGGACTGTCATAGCGGAATTCTTCTTCTATTCGTCGCTGACGGTGGTGCCTCTGGCTTTGCCTTTGGCCATCCTGCTTGCCTCACTGATGACGTTCGGAAACCTCGGCGAGAAGATGGAGCTGACCGCCATGAAGGCCGCCGGCATCTCGTTGTTCCGCATCATGGCTCCGCTTTTCGTGTTCATCGGATTCGTTTGCGCAGGTGCGTTTTTCTTTTCAAACAACGTCCTTCCTTTAAGCCAGAAAAGACTCTGGACGCTGATATTCTCGTTGCGTCAGACATCGCCCGAATTAGAGATTCCTCAGGGCGAGTTTTATTCTGGAATAACCGGATATAATATCTACGTCAGAAATAGAGACAAGGAGCACAAACTGCTGAAGGACGTGATGATTTACGACCTCAGCAACGGCTTTGCCAACGCGAGTGTCACTGTGGCGGACTCTGCGCGTATGCAGATGGCTGACGACAAGACGTATCTGAAAATCATACTTTACAGCGGCGAGGCCTTCGAGAACCTCAAGAAGACCAACGAGACGGTTCTGAGCGCAAGCGCCGACAACACGATGCCTTACCGCCGAGAGAGCTTCAGCAAGAAGGAAATCCTCATCGACTTCGACGCCAACTTCGCCAAGATGGACGAGAGCGTCATGGACGACGACTACGCCAGCAAAGACCTTGCGCGACTGCAGGAGACGATCGATTCCGTCAATGTGCAGATAGACCAGACTTTGCAGGAGTATTCCGTCAGCTTCAAGAATTCGCATTTCCTCGGCAGAGAGTCCGGCCGAAGATATATCAAAGGCTTGGGCGAGAGAGATCACAAGCAGCTGATTTCGAGCCTTGACGCCGCGAAGCTGAAGGAGGCGAGGGAAATAGCAGCCAACAGAGCGAGAATTGTTTTCAGCGAGATAACCAACATGAAGGCTTATGTCTCGTCGCTGAATTACATCGTCATACGCCACGGCATAGAGTGGCACAGGAAGTTCACGCTTTCGTTCGCGTGCCTGATATTCTTCTTCATCGGCGCTCCGCTCGGAGCCATCATCAGAAAGGGCGGACTCGGCGTGCCGGTGGTCATTTCGGTGGTTTTGTTCATCGTTTATTACTTGATAGACAACTCCGGCTTCAAACTGGCGCGTGAGGACGTTTGGGAGGTTGCGCCGGGCATATGGCTGTCGTCGTTCTGTCTGCTGCCGTTGGGACTTTTGTTCACATACAAGGCGGCAAAGGATTCGCCGGTGTTCAACAGTGAGGCTTATGCTATCTTCTGGGGCAAGGTGAAGGGTTTTGTCAACAAAATCAAGAGCAAAAGGGCGGAGGCCAAGGCTGGCAAGGCGGTGGAGACACAAGAGAAAACATAAAAAAACAATTATAATGGGATATAAATTAGATTCAATAGAAGATGCGATAAAGGACTTCGCGGAAGGCAAGTTCCTGATCGTTGTTGATGACGAGGATCGTGAGAACGAGGGCGACTTCATTGTCGCAGCCGAGAAAATCACGCCCGAGAAGGTCAATTTCATGCTCAAGAACGCAAGAGGTCTTCTCTGCGCCCCTATAACTCTGGAGCGTTGCAAGGAACTTGAGCTTCCTTACATGGTGCAAGAGAACACGTCTATGCTCGGCACTCCTTTCACAGTCACTATCGACAAGCTGGAGGGTTGTTCGACTGGCGTTTCAGCCGAGGACAGAGCGGCTACAATCAAGGCCCTTTGCGACCCTAAATCGACTCCGCAAACATTCGGTCGTCCAGGACACATAAATCCGCTGTATGCCCAGGAAAAGGGCGTGCTTCGTCGTGCTGGCCACACAGAGGCTGGCGTCGATTTGGCGAGACTTGCCGGGCTTTATCCTGCTGCCGCTCTCATGGAGATTATGAACGAGGACGGCACGATGGCGCGACTGCCTCAGCTCATGGAGATTTCTAAGAAATTCGGCATCAAGATAATAACCATTAAGGACCTTATAGCCTACAGACTCGAGCAGGAGTCGCTGATAGAAAGGGGCGAGGAGGTGCATTTGCCTACAGAGTACGGCGACTTCAACCTCATTCCGTTCCGTCAGAAATCAAACGGATTGGAGCATATAGCCATCATCAAGGGCGAATGGAGCAAGGAGGAGCCCGTTCTTGTCAGAGTGCATTCGTCGTGCATGACGGGCGACATCTTCGGTTCTAAGAGATGCGATTGCGGCGAGCAGCTGCACAGAGCCATGGAGAAGATAGACAAGGAAGGCAAGGGCGTGATTGTTTATCTGAATCAGGAGGGCAGAGGCATCGGACTGATGAACAAGATTGCCGCCTACAAGCTACAGGAGGAAGGCTATGACACTGTG
>JAGCQO010000174.1 GCA_017965125.1 Paludibacteraceae bacterium | reverse complement strand
CAAGCTCGATGTCGTTGTGATACCTACCAACAAGCCTATCGCACGAATCGACATGAACGACCGTATCTACAGAACGAACCGCGAGAAATACAACGCCGTAATCGAAGAGATTGTAGGTCTCGTGGAACAAGGACGTCCAGTGCTCGTAGGTACAACATCAGTCGAAATATCAGAGTTGCTGAGCAAGATGCTCACGCTCAGAAAGATAAAGCACAACGTACTGAACGCCAAGCTGCACCAGAAGGAGGCTGAAATCGTTGCGTTGGCCGGACAGACAGGCACAGTGACCATCGCCACAAACATGGCCGGTCGTGGTACCGACATCAAGCTGACTGACGAGATCAAGGAACTCGGCGGTCTGGCAATCATCGGTACAGAAAGACACGAGTCAAGACGTGTTGACCGTCAGCTCAGAGGTCGTGCCGGTCGTCAGGGAGACCCAGGATCATCAGTATTCTACGTTTCGCTCGAAGACAAGCTCATGCGTCTGTTCGGTTCGGAGAGAATCTCGAAGCTCATGGACAGAATGGGATTCAAGGAAGGCGACATGATCGAGCACTCAATGCTTTCAAAGGCAGTAGAAAACGCTCAGAAGAAGGTCGAGGAAAACAACTTCGGCATAAGAAAGAGACTGTTTGAATACGACGACGTGATGAACTCGCAGCGTGAGGTGATATACGCACGCAGACACCACGCTCTCATGGGTGAAAGAATCGGTGTGGACATCGCCAACATGTTCTATGACACAACGATACAGATAATCGAGAACAACAGCGACAACTTCGCAGGACTTGAGGAGAACGTCCTCACGACATTCGGTATGGAAGTGCCATTCACCGAAGAGGAGTTCGGCAAGATGAAGATCGAGGAAGCAGCAGGCAAACTCTACGAGGCTGTGCTCGACACATTCAAGAAGAGAACAGAAAGAATCGCAGAAGTCGCAAACCCAGTCATAAAGAAGATTTACGAGGAGAAGGGCGAGCAATTCGAGAACATTCTCATTCCTATAACAGACGGAAAGAGAATGATAAACGTGAAGGTGAACCTCAAGAAGGCTTATGAGACAGAGTCTAAGGAAGTCGTTAAGGAGTTCGAGAAAACTGTGATGCTCTACGTCATCGACGACGCATGGAAAGAGCACCTCAGAGAGCTCGACGACCTGAGAGGCAACGTGATGAACGCCACCTACGAGCAGAAAGACCCACTCGTTATTTACAAGCTCGAGTCATTCAACCTCTTCAAGATCATGATTGAGACCATTAACAATCAAGGTCTTGCGATACTGATGAGAGGTCAGATACCTGTTCAGCAGCCAGAGCAAGTAAGACAGGCCGCACCAGAGCAGAGACAGGACTACCGTCAGTACAAGACAAGAAAAGACGAGGCTGTGCAGACAACCTCCGAAGGCCAGAGAGAAGCGAGCCACCAGGACACAAGAGCTCAGCAAAGACCTCAGCCAGTGCATGTTGACAAGAAAATCGGAAGAAACGACCCTTGCCCATGCGGAAGCGGAAAGAAATACAAAAACTGCCACGGCAGAGATTTAGTCTAACACCACAAAAGCCACAGAAAAATGCTAAGCTCAGTTGTTTGGAACGTTGACCCAATCCTCTTCAAGCTCGGACCAGTGCAAGTGCATTGGTACGGACTGATGTGGGCCATCGGCTTCCTTGTAGGATATTACATGCTTGCCAGAATGTTCAAGCACGAGAAATGTCCCGACGACTGGGCGGACAAGATTTTCATATACATGGCAGTGGGAACAATCATCGGCGCAAGACTCGGCCACTGCCTGTTCTACGGATTCGGCCACTACATGGCAAATCCCGTTGACATGCTGAAGATATGGGAAGGCGGACTGTCAAGCCACGGCGGCGCAATAGGAATCCTCATAGCCATGTACCTTTATAACAAGAACGTCAGCAAAAAGGGCTACTTGTGGATAATGGACAGGCTCGTGCTCGCGGTTGCGTTCTGCGGCGCATGCATAAGGTTCGGCAACCTGATGAACTCCGAGATCTACGGCGGACCGACCGACCTGCCATGGGGATTCATCTTCGAAAGAGACGGACAGACAGTGCCATGCCACCCTACCCAGCTCTACGAAGTGACCTACTGCTTAGTGGCATTAGCCGTGACTTCATACATGTACTGGAAGAAAGGGCTGCACGAGAAGAGAGGACTGATTTTCGGCACATTCCTCATAATCGTGTTCCTCACAAGATTCATCATAGAATTCATCAAAAACGACCAAGAGGCATTCGAGGCTGACATGGTACTGAACATGGGTCAGATACTCAGCATTCCGTTTGTCATCTGTGGCGTTTACCTGATAATCAAAGCCTTACGTAACAACAAATAATTTACAATTATGAAAAAGGTTATAATCATCGCTTTAACAATCGCAGCGTCACTGCTTGCAACAAGTTGCAAATCGGGCTGCGGATGTCCTGGAGGCGCAGGATACGGTCATGTAATTGGCACAGAGATCAGCATTGAGGCAAACGCCTAAGTCAGAAATTAAACATATTAAGAAAAAATTATCATAAAAAAAACTATTCACGGATAAAAACGGCGTACAAATATGTTATAGAACATATTTTATGATTATTTTTGCATTATCAACTAATCAATAATAAAGGAACAAAAACAATGATCAAAATTGGTATTAACGGATTCGGTCGTATCGGTCGTTTCGTATTCCGCGCAGCTCAGACTCGCAATGACATTCAGGTTGTAGGTATCAATGACCTTTGTCCTGTAGATTACTTGGCTTACATGCTCAAGTATGACACAATGCACGGACAGTTCGAGGGCACAATCGAGGCAGACGTTGAGAAGAGCCTTCTTATCGTAAACGGAAAGTCTATCCGCGTAACAGCAGAGAAGGATCCAAACAACTTGAAGTGGAACGAGATCGACGCTGAGTACATCGTTGAATCTACAGGTCTGTTCTTGACAGAAGAGAAGGCACAGGCACACATCAACGCCGGCGCAAAGTACGTTGTAATGTCAGCTCCTTCAAAGGACGCTACTCCAATGTTCGTATGCGGTGTTAACTTCGACAAGTACGTTAAGGGAACAAAGTTCGTTTCTAACGCATCTTGTACTACAAACTGCTTGGCTCCAATCGCAAAGGTTTTGAACGACAACTTCGGCATCACTGACGGTTTGATGACTACAGTTCACTCTACAACTGCAACTCAGAAGACTGTTGACGGTCCATCTATGAAGGACTGGAGAGGTGGTCGTGCTGCTTCTGGCAACATCATCCCTTCTTCTACAGGTGCTGCTAAGGCTGTAGGTAAGGTTATTCCTGAGTTGAACGGTAAGTTGACTGGTATGTCAATGCGTGTACCTACTTTGGACGTATCTGTTGTTGACTTGACAGTGAACCTCGCTAAGCCAGCTTCTTACGAGCAGATTTGCGCTGCAATGAAGAAGGCATCTGAAGGCGAGCTCAAGGGAGTTCTTGGTTACACTGAGGATGCTGTTGTATCTTCTGACTTCCTCGGCGACACTCGTACTTCTATCTTCGACGCTAAGGCAGGTATCGCTCTTACAGATACTTTCGTAAAGGTAGTTTCATGGTATGACAACGAGATCGGTTACTCTAACAAGGTTCTCGAGCTCATCGCACACATGAAGAAGGTTAACGGATAATTCCAATAACACATCTATAAAGAAATCCTCAGGTTCTAATAGCCTGAGGATTTTTTTTGCCGTTAAAACCGAAAAGCAAACACCAATTAAAGGTCTAATGGACAAAAACGGCGGAAATCATGCAGAGTCGTGGCGTTCCACGGCTGTACAAACCCACAAATTGTAGAGACGGTGCGTGCACCGTCTAATCCACGCATAACCAATTATTTTTATGGACAGACGTTTCATTACGTGTTGTTGTACGCAGTTAAAAAACGTATCTACCGCATAACCAATGAATTCCGCATATTTT
>JAGCQO010000173.1 GCA_017965125.1 Paludibacteraceae bacterium | reverse complement strand
TCCAGCGGTCGGTGGTTCCCACCAGGTAGCCCGTAATGCGTTGCAGCTTGTCTATGTTAGAGCCGCCGCACTTAGGGCAAACCTTCATGTTAGGGTCGGCGTTCTCGTATCCACAGTCCATGCATCTGTTTCTGTTGTGGTTCACGCTGCCGTAACCCATGTCGTACTTGTCTATCAGATCGACGATGTTCATTATCGCCTCTGGGTTATGCGTAGCGTCGCCGTCTATCTCGACGTAGAAGATGTGTCCACCTCTTGTCAGCACGTGGTATGGAGCCTCGATTTCTGCCTTGTGCTTTGCGCTGCACTTGTAGTAAACAGGCACGTGGTTCGAGTTGGTGTAGTAGTCCTTGTCGGTCACGCCTGGCACAACGCCGAAGTCCTTTCTGTCGCGCTTGGTGAATCGTCCTGCCAATCCTTCCGCAGGAGTAGCCAGCACGCTGTAGTTGTGGTGGTAACGCTCACAGAAGTCGTTGATTCTGTCTCTCATGTAGCTGATGATTCTCAATCCCAGCTGCTGAGCCTCCTCGCTTTCTCCGTGGTGCTTGCCTACGAGCGCTATGAGACACTCCGCAAGTCCGATGAATCCGATTCCCAGTGTTCCCTGGTTTATCACGCTCTCGATAGTGTCGGTTGGCTTCAGGTTCTCGCTTCCCACCCACAGCGACGACATGAGCAATGGGAACTGCTTAGCCAAGGCTGTCTTCTGGAAGTTGAAACGCTCGTCGAGCTGCTTAGCCGCTATCTCAAGCACGTTGTCGAGCTCAGAGAAGAACTTGTTGATTCTGCTCTCCTGGTTCTCGATGCTCATGCACTCAAGAGCAAGGCGAACGATGTTTATCGTAGTGAATGACAAGTTGCCACGGCCGATGGATGTCTTCTCGCCGAAACGGTTCTCGAACACTCTCGTGCGGCAACCCATCGTAGCTACCTCGTATTTGTAGCGCTCTGGGTCGTCGATTCTCCACTTCTCGTGCTGGTTGAACGATGCGTCGAGGTTCACGAAGTTAGGGAAGAATCTGCGCGCAGTCACCTTGCAAGCCAGCTTGTAGAGGTCGTAGTTCTTGTCGGTTGGCAGGTAGTTGACGCCTCTCTTCTTCTTCCAGATCTGGATTGGGAAGATGGCTGTCTCCTGGTTGCCCACGCCGTCGTATGTGCTCACGAGCAACTCACGTATGATGCAACGTCCCTCTGCGCTTGTGTCTGTTCCGTAGTTTATAGAAGAGAACACGACCTGGTTTCCGCCGCGCGAGTGTATCGTGTTCATGTTGTGGATGAACGCCTCCATCGACTGGTGCACTCTGCCCACAGTCTGGTTGATGGCCGACTGCTTCACTCTCGCCTTGCCTGAGAGACCCTCGAGGCTCTTCTTCTCATACTCCTCTATCTCTGCGTCATACAAGTCCTTGTAGTCCTCGTCGGTGAGCTACTCCACCTTCTTGATTTCCTCGATGTAGCTCTTGCGAACGTAAGGAGCCAAGTAGAAGTCGAAAGCCGGGATGGCCTGTCCGCCGTGCATCTCGTTCTGCGCAGTCTCCATGCTTATACAGCCCATGATGCTGGCAGTCTCGATTCTCTTAGCCGGACGGCTCGCGCCATGGCCCGCCACAAGACCGTTCTTCAGTATCTTGTCCATCGGGTGCTGAACGCAAGTCAAACTCTTGGTTGGGTAATAGTCCTTGTCGTGGATGTGCAGCAGGTTGTTCTTGACAGCCTCGCGCACGTCTGGGCTCAACAGATAGTCGTCAACGAACGGCTTTGTGGTCTCGCTGGCGAACTTCATCATCATGCCGGCAGGGGTGTCGGCGTTCATGTTGGCGTTCTCACGGGTTATGTCGTTGCTCTTTGTCTCGATTATCTCGAGGAACATGTTGTGAGTCTTCGAACGACGAGCTATGCTTCTCTGGTCACGATAAGCGATATACTTCTTTGCCACATCCTTGCGCTCACTGCCCATCAGCTCGAGCTCGACCAAATCCTGGATTTCCTCCACACCCATCTGCTCCTTGCCGTTGTATGTTATGCGGTCTGCTATGCGGCATAACAACTCCTGGTCTTCTCCAGCCTCAGTACTTAACATCGCCTTACGGATCGCGGCTCTAATTTTCTCCTCGTTAAAGCCGACTATACGTCCGTCTCGTTTTACCACTGTTTGAATCATAGTTATTAAGATAAAAATGTTAGTTACTAATAAAACAGATGTTAGTTTTTGTGTGGACTCGCCCCTCGTGAAAGGAACAACGCAAAGTACACACATTAACACGAAATAAACAAGACGTAATGATATAATGTTTTCTTAATTTATGTTAATGCAATTGTAAATCAACAAGTTACGTTTTTATGCTGCATAACATGTTTCCAAAAAAGGAAATTTTCAATGAAATGTTAAAACGTCGCGATAGCAAATTATAGACCAATTTTTGGCCTTGTAATGCGATGGTTTTCAACTTGATTGTCGCATAACGAGTCTTCGCAATTTTCTGATTTGAGCATCAACGAAAATGCTATTTTTCAGAAAACTCTTTTTCACTTGCGAAGATTCCACTGGAAATCCTCCGGGACATAGTTGGAATATGTCTGGCAGACGGCCGATGAAAATTCGATTCCCGAAAGGATGATTTTGTCCCAGACCTCAGGCTTTAACACTTCGAGGTCGCTCCTGCGGAGGTTCAGGCTGATTACTGCGCTCAGGATTCCGGCGTTGAAGCTGTCGCCCGCCCCTATCGTGCTGACGGTCTCTATCTCGCGCGACTTGTAGAATCTCTCATAACCAGGGGCGAAAAGCCAGACGCCCTCGGCTCCGCACGTGCAGATGAACACACGGCACAGCGGGCTTATGTGCTGCTCAT
>JAGCQO010000172.1 GCA_017965125.1 Paludibacteraceae bacterium | reverse complement strand
GATGTGGACATCTTTGAAAAGGCCGATGAAAAGCCGGGATTCATGCGTTTCTTCCAGAATATCATCGGTAATTCGTGCTTTGACGATAATTACATGTCGAACACGGCGCTGTTCAAAGTGCAGTCGGACGTCATAAAGAAACTGTCGGAAGACGGGCCGTGTGTCATCGTCGGACGCTGCTCCGACTACGTGCTTCGTAACAATCCGAAGATGGTCAGCATCTTTCTCAGCGCCAACGAGGAAGACAAGGTCAAGCTCGTGACCAAGCGTTCAGGCGTAAGCGAGGAGAAGGCCTTGAAGCTGATAAGAAACACCAACAGCAAGCGTGCCGACTACTACAACACCTATTCGGGCAGAGAGTGGGGAGTCGCTTCGAACTACCATCTCTGTGTCGATGTTTCCAGCTTGGGAATTGACAAAACGGTCGATCTGATCGAGAAATTCGTTCGCGAAAGGAACGGACTATAGCATTTCCTCGGCTATGCGGCGTGCCTCCTTGTCGGAGTTCACATAGTCCTCGTATGTCGGCTCTGCTATGTACGACGCTTTCTCCATCGTCTTTTCGATGATGTCGGACATTGTCAGGAATCCGATTTTCTCGTGCAGGAAGGCGTTCACCACGATTTCGTTCGCGGCGTTGAGGACGCAGGCTGCGTTGCCTTTTCGTCTGAGCGCCTCGAAAGCGAAGGCCAAGTTTCTGAATTTCTTCACGTCAGGCTCGAGGAATGTCAGCTGCGACTCTTTTCTGAAGTCGAGTCTTGGCGCCGACAAATGAACCCTGTCGGGATATGTGAGCGCGTATTGTATAGGCAGCTTCATGTCTGGGATTCCAAGCTGCGCTTTCACTGCTCCGTCCACGTACTGCACCATGGAGTGGACTATCGACTGAGGGTGTACCAGCACATCGATTTGCTCTGGCTTCAGTCCGAAAAGCCACTTCGCTTCAATCACCTCAAAGCCTTTGTTCATCATGCTTGCGGAGTCTATCGTGATTTTCGCTCCCATGCTCCAGTTCGGATGGTTCAGCGCCTGAGCCGGAGTCACGTCCTTCAGCTTGTCGGCTGGAGTGTGCAGGAAAGGGCCTCCTGAAGCGGTTATTATCACTTTCTCCACTTGCTCGGGATTCTCGCCAGCCAAGCATTGGAAAATGGCTGAGTGCTCGGAATCGACAGGCAGTATAGGCGCATGGTTCTCTATCGAGAGCTTCTCGACGAGCTGCCCAGCCACGACGAGCGTCTCCTTGTTAGCTAAGGCGATAGTCTTGTGCGCCTTTATGGCAGCGAGCGTAGGCTTCAGTCCTGCGTAACCGACCATAGCCGTCAGCACAACGTCTATCACGTCCATCGATGCTATTTCGCAGATGGCGTCGCTGCCGGCGTACACCTTCATCGGAAGGTCGGACAGCGCGTCCTTCACCTTGCCTAACAGCGTTTCGTCGGCTATGACAACAAATTCGGGATTGAATTTTCGGGCTTGTTCTATAAGCAAGTCAGCGTTGTGGTTAGCAGTCAGCGCGTATGCTTCAAATAGGTCGGGGTGTTCGTCGATTACCTCAAGGGTCTGTGTTCCTATGCTTCCAGTGCTTCCAAGAATCGCTATCTTTTTCTTGCTCATATTTTTATGTTTTTATATCAGAAAATTATGAAGTCTTCGGGATTTAATGGCATGTTGTTCTGCCACAGCTCAAAGTGCAGCGACGACTCGCTCGCCGTTTGCGATATGGCTATCGGCTGGCCGGCGTAGATCTTCTGGCTTGGCGAGACCATCACGTCGGAGAGGTTGCTGTAAACGGTTATGAAGTTGTTGTCGTTGCTCATGACGATGGAGTAGCCGTCGCTTATGGTATAGCTTATGTTTATGATGGTGCCTGGCAGTGCGGCCGCCACTGGCGACGACGGTTTGGCTGTTATGTTTATGCCGTATTGACCGGACTTCGGGTTGAATTTCTTGTTTATGACACCCTTCAGCGGCGTGAAGAACATGTCGGCATTGGCGTTGTGCGGCGTGCTGGTGTCCTCGATGGATTCGCTGTCCTCGTAGTCCTTCAGGAAACTCTCCTCGCGGTCGCTTCTTGCGATGAAACCGACCTTTGTCGTGTCGTTCACGGCAGAGTCAAGCGCCGAACGCGACTGCACATCGATTTCGCCGGTCACAACGGCTTTCAGCGTCGCTATGTAAATGTTCTGTTTATCAACGACTTCCCTCAGAGAATCGGCCATCAGCGCGTTCTTCATGTAGTTGTCTCTCACTTCCTCGGTCGAGTAGCCAGGCAGATAGTTGCAAAGCGGTGTGAAAAGGATTATCACGGAGTAAAACGCAAAGACGAGCAGGAGAAGAATCACGAACAAAGTGATGGCGTTAAGCGGCGAAAGCCTCAGGGAGTGGGTCTCCTCGAGCGTGCTTTCGTTCAGGATCGAGATCTTGTACTTAAAGCGCAGTTTCCTGATCTTTGTTTTTATTTTCTCCTTCATAAGACACAAAGATAATGTTTTTGTTTCTTATTGCGGTTTTCATGGCGGTATAATGAAACCTCGCTTTCGGAATAAAAACAATAGTGTATGTTATAAAAATGCCAAGATTGGCAGTTTTTTTAATGTAACCCTTACGTTGTAGAACAAAAAAGGTTGTCTTTGCATTACTAAAAAGTGCCAATAGTGGCAGTTTTTAGTTATAAAACTTTCGGTACGGTATTATTTATTCTTCGCTTGATATAATTTGAATAATTCTGCCACAATCTCGCTTTCGTTCATGCTTGACTCAAATCCGTAGGCTTGCATCACGGCTTTGTCATTGGCATTGTGGGCTTTGCGCAGTTCGGCGGGCATGGTTCTGTCATCATACATGTCGGCGAGGCGGGATTCAGGGAACAATGAACGGGCGTCAAGAATGCCTTGTGCTGTTTGTTCGATTCTTGCTTTCTGTGCGTCTGTAGGATTGCACCAAGGGAAGTTGTTGTAAACGATAGTAGCTGAATATGCGTAATCGCTTTTCATTCGT
>JAGCQO010000171.1 GCA_017965125.1 Paludibacteraceae bacterium | reverse complement strand
CCTGCCCTGTCCGCTTTTTTAACATTTCTAAACCTGCCTTCACACACGAATATGCCGAATCGACTGTATTGTTATGTGCGCTCAGATGACACAGAAACACCTTTTTCAAGTTAGCGAAGTCCATCTTTGCGAATAGCTCCGAGCACTGCCTGTTGCTCAAATGCCCGTTCTCGCTTGCGATGCGGTTTCTCAGCACAAGAGGATAAGGGCCGTTCTCCAGCATCTCCTCGTCGTAGTTCGATTCTATCACAAGATAGTCTGCATCAGAAATCATCGCCTTTATCTCCTCTGTCACATATCCGGCGTCAGTCACCAAAGCGAAGGTCACTCCGCCGCTCTGTATCTTGTATCCGACATTGTCGCTGGCGTCGTGCGGCACTGTGAACGCCACTATTTGCATATCGCCGATGTGGAATTGCTCGCCTTTCGTTATCAGCCTTTTCGACGCTACGTCCACTTTCGGGTTCATACGGTAATTCTTGTTCATGTTGTTCAAGACACCCTCGGTCGAATAAACCGGCTTGCCGAATATCTCGGACAACGAGCCGACTCCTTTTATATGGTCCGAATGGTCATGCGTGACCAGCACTGCCTGAACATTTGCCATATCGACCCCAGCCACCTTCAGACGCTTCTTTATCGTCCTGCCGCCTATTCCTGCGTCTATTATCACAGCGCAGCCGTCGGTCTCAATGTAGTAGCAGTTGCCGTTACTGCCACTCGCCAAACTCATGAACTTCATAAATTACGGTCTGTAGTTCGACTCCTCAAGTATCTTCTGAGCGTTCTTTTCTGCCATCAGGTCCTTCAGGCTCACGCTCTTGTTGTTGTCCATGTAGCTCTCGACTATCTTCATGCCGAGCCAAAGCACAGCCTGACCTGGCGACTCCTGTGGGAACTCCGATGTGAACGGCGCTGGATTCACAAACTTCGAGATGACAAGATGCGAAGTGTTATACAGTCGCTTTTCCTCAATGAGGTAATTCCACATCTGCTTCTCGTTGTTTACGCACCATTCATACTGCTGGTCGTCATATCCCATAATGTCCTTGTCGGTTCTTTCCGGCATTATTATGCTCATCAAATAAAGCAGTTTTCCGTTGTCTATGATGCTTTGAAGCAATGTACCGTTCTCCTCGACGCCAAATTCAGTGTAGATATAAGCATACACCAGATCCATCGCCACGTTATTCCTTGTCATCTTGGCTATCTGGTAGCTGTACGCAATGTCCTGATAAGGGATGTAGTCTGCGCCCAAATAGCAATCGATGCTCGCCGACATCATATCCTTTGTCGCCATTATCGACTGATTAAAACCGGAAATGTGCATGCCGAACCTTGGGATTCGCTTCTCTGGAAAGTAATGCTTTATGTACTTCATAGCCAGCTCCACCTCATTCTCAATGTCGCTCACATCTCCGTACTGCCTTTGACACTCCGCATAAACCTCCTTATACATACTGTCGTTCAGAAATGCGCTGACATTCACATTCAAGTCGCCTTCTCTGCCGACACCGATGACGTTCATGACGTATCTGTCGAACATCTCGCCGTACTTCTGTCTCATATTCTGCAACGAGACATTTATATTAGCCGTGTCTATAGAATTAAAATCCTTATCGAACCTCTCTATCTTCACATCCAGATCCACAGACTCCGGATTTATCTCAAACCTGTTTTTCTTGCACGAAGACAAGGCCATCGCCATTGCCATCAACAAAACAACAAAACCTTTTGCTTTCATTTACTCAAAATTAAAGGACAATATTATAAGCCTTGACAATAGTCTGTCTATGGCGTTTGTGTACTTTATGTCGGCCTCGTTCTCAAGATTCGGGCGGTCACGCTCTATCATGTCGTTGAATCCGACACAGAATTTCAGTTCCGGACTCAGTTTGAAGTACTCGAGATAGATGTCGCAGCCCACGCCGACTTCAAAAAAATAGTCAAAAGGCTTCAACATAAGTATCTGGTCGCTCTTCCTCGATATGTCCACTATCACACCGCCACCAGCCAAAAGATAAGGCCTGTAGTTATTGATTCTCACCGACCTGAATTTCACCGACAACGGGAACAGCAACTGCGTGGACATGATATTTGTGTTCATCTCCTGCACCTTCACGCCGTCCTTATATCCAGCGAACGAGACTTTCCTCTCGCCGAAATTCAGGCTCGGCACAAATCGCAGATTGAAGTATTTGGACATTCTCAAGTCGGAGATGATACCGACAGTGAAACCAGGAGACAACACAGCTTCATCGCCTTTCCAAGCGATACCGTCTGCATCCACACACTCAGCTGGCGTCAATGAGAAATCCTGCGCATGCATACCCAGGACAAAGCCGAAATGCAGCAGCTTGTCGTCCACATAAGGCAGGTTCGGGAGCTTGTTTCTCTGAGCAAAAGACACAGCGACGCTCAATGTTACCAGTATTGTCAATATGGCTCGCTTTATATGCATATAATCACAATCGTTGAGATTGAAAAACTGAAACTGAAAAATTCCTACAAAGGTAGGCAGTTTTTCCTCTTTACAAACCATTATTTCAACACTTGCTTCAGTTACGTACTATAAAAACGAAAAACTTACTCTAAAATTATATTACGGACGAAAATATCACTTTACAAGTTACAGATATTAATTTTTTTGTTTATATCTTTGCTTTGTATTAATTAATCAATCAATAAATTTTATTATGGCTTACGTAATCGGAGACAGCTGTGTAGCATGTGGAACGTGTATCAGCGAGTGCCCAGTTGAGG
>JAGCQO010000170.1 GCA_017965125.1 Paludibacteraceae bacterium | reverse complement strand
GCCATCATTAAAAGAAGTAAGAGCGAGAATAGCCTCTGTGGCGTCAACCAGCAAGATTACCAGCGCGATGAAGCTGGTGTCGGCTGCTAAGTTGCGCCGCGCCCAGGACGCTATAACCAGCTTTTTGCCTTATCAGCAGAAACTTATGCAGATGTTGGCTAATTTCATAGCATCGTCAACCGAAGAACTGACTGTGCCCCTCGCTCAAGTGAGAGAGGTCAAGAAGGTGGCGGTTGTGGCGATTTCTTCCAACAGCAGCCTTTGCGGCGCGTTCAACAGCAACGTAATAAAGGAGGCTCTGAAGGTCATAGGCCAGTATGAGAATCTTGGTAAGGAGAACATAAAGGTCTATGCCATAGGCAAGAAGATGGCTGATGCTTTGGAAAGAAAGGGTTTCAAGTCGGAGGGCGTGTTCAACTCGCTGGTTGACAAACCGGATTACGACAAGACTGTCGATTTGGTGAACGAGCTTATAGACAAGTTCGTGAACAAAGAGATAGATAAGGTGATACTCGTTTACAACCACATGAGAAACGCGGCTTCGCAGGACATCCGTGCCGAGCAATTCCTGCCTGTGGCTCCGTCGAAGTCGGAGGACGGCGAGAAGCATACGGTTGACTACATCCTCGAGCCAGACAAGGACAAGGTGATTCTGGCTTTGGTGCCGAGAGTCGTCAGACTGCACCTCTACGGCTCGATACTCGACTCTGTGGCTGCTGAACACGGAGCGAGAACAACCGCAATGCAGATAGCTACCGACAACGCATCGGAATTGATGCAGGAACTGACGCTGAAGTACAACAAGGCTCGTCAGGCGGCTATCACGAACGAACTCATCGACATCGTGGGTGGTTCGGAAGGCTTGAACTCATAAAAGTAGCATAACAATAACTTTCATAATCGTACGGGGCGTCGGAACTGAGTGTTTCGGCGCCCTGACGGTTTTTGTGTGATGCTGTTTGGCGGATGGATGGTTACTAGATGATCATGCGCTTGGCAAACTCCCAGATTACGATGCCGGCAGTGACCGACACGTTCAGAGAGTGCTTGGTGCCGAACTGTGGCAGCTCGATGGTGAAGTCGGCTGCATCGACCACCTCCTGCTGTACGCCCTTGACCTCGTGGCCAAGAATCACGGCGTATTTCTCGTCCTTCTTGATGTCGAATTTCTCAAGGCTCACGCTGTTTTCCGTCTGCTCGATGGCTATGACCTTGTATCCGTTCTCCTTCAGGTCGTTGACGGCGTCGATCGAGCTTTTGAAATACTTGAAATCGACAGAAAGCTCCGCTCCGAGTGCCGTCTTGTGAATCTCGGCGTTGGGCGGAGTGGCGCAGATGCCACATAGATAGATCGCTTTGGCTCTGTAAGCGTCGGCAGTGCGAAAGACGGCGCCTATGTTGTGCACGCTCCTCACATTGTCCAGCATGATTATCAGATTCGACTTCTCCGCCTCCTTGAACTGCTCTGTGGAAATTCTGTTCAGTTCCTCGCTTTTGAGTTTTCTATGTAACATGTAGAAATGAGATTTTTTTTCGCAAAGATATTGTATATTTCAAAAAATGCCTTACCTTTGCAACGCAAAACGAGAGGATAAAGCCTCTGTTTTAGCACCGAATTCTTCAATAGCTCAGTCGGTTAGAGCACCTGACTGTTAATCAGGGGGTCGTAGGTTCAAGTCCTACTTGAAGAGCGAGGGGAGAGAGCCGAAGATTTTATCTTCGGCTTTTTTGCTAGTCTTTGGAGGAAGGACGGGTAAAAGACCCGCCCAGTCTTGCTGGGCGGGTCTTCTTTTTATGCAATATTGCTCCTAATGCAAACAAAAAAAGCTCTGCGTGGTTGCGCAGAGTTTTTTTATGGATGCGTGTTATTTT
>JAGCQO010000169.1 GCA_017965125.1 Paludibacteraceae bacterium | reverse complement strand
TTCAAAACCACGTTGCCCATCTCCATGCAGTTTCACCACGTGCAGATGGATGGCGGACAGGCGGCGCGCTTCCTTTTGCGTTTGCAGGAATTCATAAACAAGGCGTAAACCCCAAGTGGGGTGAAAAACCTCTACGAACTCGCGAAATATTGCGAGGGATATATTAAAAACAAAAAGACAGACTTTTAAAGTCTGTCTTTTGCCGTTTCGTGCGCGACACGTCCGTTTTGGGGCTGTTCTTTATTTGAATATGAATTTCTCGCCGCCAGTTACATAGACTTTGCCTTTTATTAATGCGTTCTTGTTGACTTTTCGGCCTGATATGTCATACACATCGTCGTTGCCGTTCAAGATTGCTGGGCCCTCGGCCTCGTTGACGATTGTCGCGTTCGCGTCTGACACTCTAAATGTCGTATTGCCTATGTACTCCCCTCTGAATGTGACATTGTTGCTTGAGTTCAACTTCAAATAATATGCATTGACGACGTAGTAGTTGCCGTCTATCAGGTTTGGCACTTCAAAATGATATGTTTTTGACTGTCCTGCTGGTATGTATGCCGCCACTTCGGCGCTGTTCTCGTACTGGTATGTCGTTGAGGTCGGGTAGTTGAGGAATCTGCCGATTCTTATCTCTATCACGTCGTTATATGTCGTGGAGCCAGTGTTCTGGGCAGTGATGTCTATCTGGAGCGTAGGCGAATGGAGGACGTTCTCGCCGCTCTCTTTCACGTAGTTGGCTGAAGATGTCATGGTGAGCGATGCGTCCTGGTTCGCGGAGGCGGTGAACGTTCCTTCGGCCAATGTGGTCTCTCCTATGACTATCTTGTATGTGTTCTCGCCGACCACATTTGTTGAGAAAGTGATTGGGACAACGCCTTCTTCTTCAGGGTCTATTTCTATGATGTTTAATCCTGAAGGATACGACTTCCCGTTCAGGTATATGTAGGCGACGTCGTATGTCGAGCCTCCTTCATTTTTGATGTTCAGCAGTGCTGTGAACGGACGGTTGGCTGGCAGGAAATCCGTAGTCTTGGTAGGGCCTAAGATCTGATGCGATTTCAGCGTGTAGCTCTTTTCTGTCTCGAAAGTCACCACTCCGTTGTTGACAACTACCTTTATGTATTTGCCCGGCATGTTGCAATATGACACTCTTTTCAATTCTCCGTCCTTTTCATACACAAAGTGCATCTTGTATTCTCCGTTGCTCACTCCGCTGCAGAAGTCGTAGAAAGTCAAACGCTCGTAGCAGTCGAAATCGCTTTGCACGTCAGTGATAACGTGCTTTTCGTAAACCATCTGGTCATTAGAGTCGTATAACGCGAATCCGAGTTTCAGGGCTTTTAAGAGTTCGCCAGTAAGGTTGCTGCCGTAGGCTGTGCATTTGATTTTGTTAAAAGGACCTATCGTGTATGTGTTGTCTGACACCTCAAGCCTGATTATTGAGAAATAATCGGCGTTAGATGGCAGTCCTTCGCCTTTCTGTATTCCTATTATGGCTGCCATTTCATTGTTATATCCGTCGGTGAAGTTGTTTGATACAGCTGTCACGTCGTCTGGGTCAAGAGCCGTCATACTGAAGAAGCCGTCTCCGACTCCTCCCCATCCCCAGTTGATGTGTATCTTGCCGCCTCTGAATCCGTCAGCTATGAATGCGTGTCCGCTGCCAGCATTGTCGCTTCCTCTCAGAATCACAGGTCTGCCGGCGGCGATTTCGTCGTGCAGCATCTGCAGCCAAGAGCTTGCTGAGTAGTCGGTGCGATAGACGAATTTTAGGCTGTTGCTTAGACCATACACTTGTTTCAAGGCGTTAGTGCCGTCGCGCAGAGTCGATGATGAGACATTTGGACCATACTGCATGTTTATGCTTTGTCCGCAGTGTCTCATGAGTTTCGCAACCTCAAGTCCGTACTCGTTGGTGGAGTCGGCTGGGAGGTAGGTTGTCTTCAAAAGGTCGTAGTCGAGAGTGGAGGCTGGCAGAGCCGGCACCGTGAATTCAGGGAATGTGCCGTAG
>JAGCQO010000168.1 GCA_017965125.1 Paludibacteraceae bacterium | reverse complement strand
GGAGCGGCACAACGACAAACGACAGCAGAACACACGTGCCGTTCAATCACGCTTCGTTCATCATCGGATACACCAACAAGGACAAATCCAAAGGCGTGGTTGGCAACAACTTCGGCTTCACGTACAGCAAGCTTAAGGATTTCCACCGCAACATGGCAATCTCGGCACAAAACCAGTCGTCTTCGATGACAGATTATCTTGCCGCATATACTAATAACAACACGCTTCTTGGCAACGATGTAAGAAACCTTGGCGATTACAGAGATTCGAACAACGGCTACTTGTCAAGCATGGCATGGAACACATATTTAGTGAATCCAAATGCCGATTCTTCCGCCGTAACCACTCCACTCAAAACAGTAGAAACAGTCAATCCAGAATATTTGAGCGAGGAGAGAGGTTACTTGAACGAATATACATTCTCTTACGGAATGAACATAAGCAACATGGTATATTGGGGTGTTTCTATGGGCGTGCAAGACCTTTATTACACCCGCGAGACATCATACTATGAGAGCAACAACGGCAATAATCCGTACTACAGCGACATGAAGCTGCTCAACCGTATAGAAACAAAGGGAACTGGAGTGAACTTCAACGCCGGTGTAATTGTTAAGCCTATCGACCAGCTCCGTCTCGGTGTGGCAGTGCACTCGCCTACCATATTCACTTCATCTGAAGAAAACTATGGAGTAAACGATTACATGCGTACTGGTATGGCTGCGTTTACAGACAAGGACAGATATGAAGCGCCTGCAAGCCAAGACAACCCATACGAGATAATCTCTCCTTGGAAATACAACTTCAGTGCAGCTGGAGTGTTCGGACACAGAGCGCTTGTTTCGGTAGATTATCAGCTTGTGGATTACAACACAATGAAAATACGTGAAGACAGACGCGACTGGAACTACCGTGTGGAAAACAACAACATAAAGGACAAATTCCAGGCATCACACTCGCTGCGTGCTGGAGTCGAGGTAAATGTCGTTGACGGTCTCTTCCTGCGTTGCGGTTACGCTTTCGTGACATCGCCATTCGCCGATAAGGACAATGTGACAATGCAGCTGCCTTCTAACACGACTTACACAACCCCTGAGTTCTTCGTTGACAGATGGACGAACTACTACTCTGCCGGACTTGGCTACCACAAGGGATTCTGGTATGTTGACCTGTCTTATCAGCTGAAGCAGCAGGACTTTGACTTCTACGCTTACGATTACACAATCGCTGATGCACCAGCCGACGGCATAAAGCTGAACAAAGCGGAACTCACATCACTTATCCATAACGTTTCAATCTCTGCTGGAGTCAAGTTCTAAGCAAAGAGAGTTGGATGCAATAAAAAAGAGCAGATTTTTCAATCTGCTCTTTTTGTTTTATGCCATAAGCATCAGTTTCTGAACTCGAGTTCTCCGTTCTTCACGTCCACGACGATAGGCTTCGTGCGGTCCACCTTGTCAGCTATGAGCTGCTTGCTCAGTTCGTTGAGCACACAGCGCTGTATCACCCTCTTGACCGGACGCGCTCCGAACTCTGGGTCGTAGCCTTCCTGTGCTATTCTCGCCACAGCCTCGTCGGTCACGTCGAGCTCCACGTCGCTGTCCTTAAGCATCTTCTTCACGCTGTTTATCTGCAAGCGTACAATCTGCTTAATCTCGTCGCTGCTGAGTGGCGAGAACATTATCATCTCGTCGATACGGTTGAGGAACTCCGGACGGATTATCTTCTTCATCATCTCCATGACCTGATTCTTGGTCTTCTCCACCACTTCCGCCTGGTTCTGCGGAGTTATCTTCTCGAAGTTCTCCCTTATCAGGTCAGAGCCAAGGTTCGACGTCATGATGATGATGGTGTTCTTGAAGTTCACGGTTCTGCCCTTGTTGTCGGTCAGACGGCCGTCGTCGAGCACCTGCAGCAGTATGTTGAACACGTCAGGATGCGCCTTCTCAATCTCGTCGAACAGCACTACAGAGTACGGCTTGCGCCTTACAGCCTCGGTCAGCTGTCCGCCCTCGTCGTAGCCGACGTATCCCGGAGGCGCTCCTATAAGGCGTGAGACGCTGAATTTCTCCTGATATTCGGACATGTCAATACGCGTCATCATGTTCTCGTCGTCGAACAGGAAGTCGGCCAAAGCCTTCGCCAGCTCAGTCTTTCCTACGCCGGTCGTTCCCATGAAGATGAACGAGCCGATAGGCCTCTTGGGATCCTGCAGTCCGGCACGGCTTCTTCTCACTGCGTCGGAGATTGCGTTTATCGCCTCGTTCTGGCCGATGACCCTCTTGTGGAGTTCCTCCTCCAGGTTCAAGAGTTTGCTCTTCTCGGTCTGCGCCATTTTGGTGACAGGGATTCCCGTCCACTTAGACACGACCTCGGCGATGTCGTTGCTGTCAACCTCCTCCTTTATCATAGGATGCTCGCCTTGCACTTCGTGCAGCAACTTCTGCTCCTTTTCCATCTGCGTCTCGGCCTCTTTTATTTTGCCGTAACGTATTTCAGCAACCTTGCCGTAATTGCCTTCGCGCTCGGCCTTTTCAGCCTCGTACTTGTAGTTTTCGATGTCGATTTTCAGTTGCTGTATTTTGTCAAGATGGCTTTTCTCGTTGCTCCAGCGGCTTTTCAGTTCGACGCCCTGCTCTTTCAGCTCGGCTATCTCCTTGTTTATCTCCTCGAGCTTGCGTGTGCCTTTCTCGTCTCTTTTTATCGCCTCACGCTCTATCTCGAGCTGCTTGATGTCTCTCTCCACAGTGTCAAGTTCCTCCGGCACGCTGTCAATCTCCATCCTCAGGTGCGCCATCGCCTCGTCCATCAGGTCTATCGCTTGTCCGGCAGGAAACGGTCGC
>JAGCQO010000167.1 GCA_017965125.1 Paludibacteraceae bacterium | reverse complement strand
GGCTCTCGCGAAGTCGGTCTTAGCCTTGCCTTCATCGCACAAAAAAACGGAACTCCGATAGGGGTTCCGTTTTCTTATATATTATATGTGTGATTTCTTATTTGAATCTTTCCTTCTCGATCATGATTCCCTCGCCGTAGAGGTTGACAGGCTCGAAGTAAACCACGATTTTGTCGCCGTCCTTCTCGGTCTTCCACTTGTCGGCAGTGACGATTTGGTAGTCGGTCTGCTTGTTGAACCATGTGCCGAGGCCTCTCAGCGCGTCGTTGTTTCTTGACACAATCACCTGTCTCGATACTTTTGTGCTGCCCTTTGCTATGGCGTCGGTCACGAGGTAAGTCGCAACGCCGTCCTTGTAAGTGGCTCTGATGACAGTTGGGTATGCTTTGTCGTGAGTCTTGATGACTTGCACCTTGGCGCCCTTCGCCTTGTGCATCTCGATGGCGTCTTCCTGCTCCTCGTTTATGGTTATCGCCACCATCTCGGCGCTCGCAGCCATGCTCAGGAGCAGCGCTGCTGCCAATGCTATTGCTCTATAGAACTTTTTCATGTTTTTCGGTTTTTATCGGAGGATGCCCTCCTTAGTAGTAAACGTTGGTTTTCTTGTTTTATTTTAAGTGGGTGCTTTTCAACAACAATTGCAAAAATATAATTTCTGCGTGATTCTTTCCAAAAAGAGTGCCAAAAATATGTCTTCGCCTTGAGTTTTTGTTCGTGTCTTCGCAACTTTTTTCTCCGATGAAAAGGTTGTGCGAATGCCATATCTTATATAAAAATGAAAATTCATTTCGCAAATTTAAAAACTTTTTATAATTTCGCTCATTGAAAGTCTTATTGCAGTCAAAGTTTATTATCGATGATTTTTCTGCCTGAAATACAAGAAATTATAAAATCCAATATTAAAAAAATCAGTTGGAGTTCAACTTTAGCGAAAGGATTATATGAACCGATTGATTATGTGATGTCCCTCGGAGGGAAACGAATTAGGCCTTCGTTGCTGCTGATGTCGGCAGACGCTTTCGGGGCGAATCCCAAGGATTTTGTAAATCAGGCTTTGGCTATAGAGATGTTCCACAACTTCACTCTTCTGCACGACGACGTGATGGACAATGCTCCGGTGCGCAGAGGCAAGCCTACGGTGCATGTGAAGTGGGGCGAGAACTCGGCGATACTGTCGGGCGACGCGATGCTGGTCAAGTCGTACGAGCTTTTGGCTGACGGCATGCCGGCCGACAAGCTGCCGCAGGTTCTGGCGCTGTTCTCGAGGACGGCGCGTGAGGTCTGCGAGGGTCAGCAATTGGACATGGAGTTTGAATCGAGCAACGACGTGACCGAACAGGAATACTTGGAGATGATTCGCTTGAAGACGGCTGTGCTTCTCGCGGCGTCGCTGAAGATAGGCGCTATGCTCGCCGGAGCCGACGACGACAAGGCGGGCAGCATCTACGACTTCGGGATAAACGTCGGACTGGCGTTCCAGCTTATGGACGACCTTCTGGATGTGTACGGCGACCCAGCCACATTCGGCAAACAGGTCGGCGGCGACATCAAGGAGCGCAAGAAGACCTTCCTGTTGATAAACGCCTACGCCAAGGCGGACGCGTCGCAGAGGCAGAGACTTGACGCACTGCTCGCCGAGGACGACGTCGATGTGAAGGCTGTGACCGACATATATAATGAGATAGACGTGAAGTCGATGTGCGAAAGCAAGATGAACGAATACCTGAGCAAGGGTCTCGACGCATTGTCGAAGACGGGTCTCGGCGAGAGGACGAAGCAGCTTGAGGAACTCGCTTGCGGCCTGATGAACAGAAAGGTTTAAGAAATAAAAACAACAAATTAAAACATAAACTCGTGGCGCTTGACGTGCCACATCATACACAAAACAAATGCCATACAGAAGATTACCTAACACAGACCAGGCGCGTGTCAGAGCCTTGCGTACGGCGATCGAGGAAAACGAGCGTCGCGTTAACAAAAGTGACATGATGCTGCCTTTCGGAATAGTGCAAGAGGCGAAATCGTTCTTGAACAGATTCGAGAAATCGCTTGCCCAGTACAAGCAGGCGTTGGACTCGCAGGTGTCTGCCAACAAGTCGTTCCAGCATGAGACTCATGCCGCCCGCATCTACATTTCGCACTTCATCCAAGTGCTGAACCTGGCGGTCATCAGAGAGGATATAAAGAAAGACCGTAAGGCTTTCTACGGACTGGACCCAGACGATTTCACAGTGCCTGACCTTTCTTCGGAAACAGCCATCCTGAAGTGGGGGCAGAACCTGATAAACGGCGAGCAACGCCGCATACAGGAAGGCGGCTCTCCAATGTATAACCCGGGAATAGCGAAAGTGCGCGTGCACTACGATGTGTTCAAGGAGCGCAAGGAGTCGCAGAAGGTTTTCCAGCAGAGCACTTCGCGCTACCTCAAGCTCGTGGCAGACATGCGTGCCGAGGGCGATGGCATAATCCTCTCGATATGGAACGAGATAGAAAAACGTTATGCGTCACTGCCGCCATACAGACGTCTCATCGAGTGCCAGAAATACGGTCTGGTTTACTACTACCGCCGCAACGAGGCGAAGCTGACTCCGGAGTCGGACGAGGCGTATGAGTCGGCTGCGGCAGCGGAACAATATATTTCTTTTGAGTGATGATAAAAGAAATGTGTTTTGACGCGTAAATCGGTTCTACATATATGTCTGCTGCTGTTTCTGACGATGGTGTTCTCGCCGGTCTCGGCCTTGCGCTACGATGACGATGGCGAGAGGTACGACTTGGAGACCGAGGACAACGCCGGCGATGATGTCGTGAGCGACGCCAGGTCGGTGGATTCTCTGCTCGCTTATGCCTACAAGTTCCGCGGCCGTCCTTATCATCTCGGCTCTAACGGACCGATGTCGTTCGACTGCTCTGGCTTCACAAGCTATGTCTTTGCCCACTTCGGCTACCGGCTGTCGCGTGTGTCGTCGTCGCAGACCAACCACGGCGTGGCGGTCTCGAAAAGCAACGTCAGACCGGGCGACCTCGTCTTTTTCAAGGGCAGAAGCACACGCTCACGCAGAATCGGACATGTGGGCATCGCGTCGAAGATTAATCCCGACGGTTCATTCAGTTTCATACACGCGGCTACGTCTCAGGGCGTGACCGAAAGCAGCATAAATGAGTCGTACTACGCCGCACGCTACGTCACTGCGCGCAGGCTCATCGGTCCGATGATGAAGAACGCCGAGCCGACACCCGACATCGATGCGTCGTTTGTTGACAACAGCTCTTCTCAGCAGGTCGAGGAGCAGGTCGTGACGAAGGTTGTTTCGGCAAAGAAGAAGCACGTCGTGAAGAACGGCGAGACGCTCAGCTCCATAGCGAAGAAATACGGATGCACCATTTCTCAGCTGAAGAAGTGGAACAACCTCCGCTCCACAAGAATAAACAAAGGCCAGCGCCTGACAGTCTCAGTCAAGACGACAGAGAAAGTCGTGGTCAAGACGGTGCCGAAAACGACGGCCGAGACCGCGAGCGCCGACACTCAATCTGCCAGCTCCGGCAAATACGCAAAGGAGCTTGCCGAGCTCGAGAACACCGACGAGGACGGCTTCCACACAGTCAAGAAGGGCGAGACGCTCTACTACTTGGCGATGCACTACGGATGCAAGGTTGACGACCTGAAGAAGTGGAACGACCTGAAGAGTCCGTCGATTACCGCAGGTCAGAAACTGAGAGTCGCCGCCGAGGGCAAAAAAGAGGGCAGGGCTGAGAAGCCGGAAACCAGCTCAGATGAAACGCCGGAGTCGATAGTCGTGGGCAAGGGCGAGACGCTTTACTCGATCTCTCGCAAGTACGGCATGTCGGTGGTCGAGCTCATGGAACTGAACTCCCTTGAGTCGTCAAGTATCCATTACGGCGACGTCTTGAAACTCAAATAACTAAGGAATCGTATTCTTTTTTATACCCCGTCTTGTTAAATTGAGGCGGGTTTTTGTCATTTCTGTTCGTTTTTGTTCTCTGTTCGCTTTTGTTTGTAAATTCTTTTCCTAATTTTGTCGCATATCGTAATGTGAAAATCGTTTCTTATGGCATTTGTTTACCGATATGTTTTTTCATTGATGATGTTTTTTGCAGCTGTGTCTGTGTTTTCTCAGGAGTCGTCCGGATGGACTCTCCAGTCGTGCATTGATTATGCGCTTGAGAACAACGACGACATCCAGCTCAGTAAGGTTGACAGACAGATAGCGGACGTGGAGGTGAAGTCGGCTAAAGGCGCTTGGCTTCCGTCTCTTTCGTTCTCGTCCAACCAGTCTTACGGCAATCATCCTTATGGCGACCCAGCCAATTCCTACAACGGCAGTTATAACTTCTCGGCTAATTGGACGGTCTTTGACGGTTCACGCACATCGGCCATCGACGCGGCGAAGGTCTCGCAGCAGTCTGCCGCTCAGTCGCTTGCCCAGTCGCAGAACTCGGTCATCGAGAGCGTGTTGAACATCTATATTCAGATACTTTACTGCGACGAGGCGATAAAGGTTCAGCAGAACGCACTGACGACGCTCGAGGCTCAGCGCGACCGTTCGAAAGGCTTGTACAACGCCGGCTCTATTTCCATAAGCGATTACGCCCAGGTGGAGGCGCAGTATTCGGCCCAGAATTATTCGGTGGTGTCGGCTCAGAACTCCGCTCGCGACTATCGCATGCAGCTTTGTCAGCTGATGGGCATCCCAGTGGACCTGTCGCTTAACGTCTCGTCGATTTCCTACGACAGCGCCGCTGTGATGGCTGCCATCCCGGACTACATGTCTATCTACCAGGCCGCGCTTTCGGTCAGACCGGAAGTCAAGAGCCGCGAGCTCGCTATCGAGTCGGCCAACTACAACATAAAGACGGCGCGTGCAGGCTTCTATCCGACAATCTCGTTAGGAGCGTCGGTCGGCACAGCCAATGGCGAGAAGAGCAGTCTGTCGTTTGTTGACCAGGTGAAAAACAACTGGAGTAACTCGGTGGGCATGTCGCTGAATGTGCCTATAATGACAGGACGCAAGAACAAATCGGCGCTCGAGAAGGCGAAACTCCGCAAATCGTCGTCGGAAATCGAGCTGCAGAGCGCGAAAGACCAGCTGCTTTGGAATATAGAGCGAGTATGGCTCAATGCTATAAACGCGCAGGAGAATTACAAGGCGGCGAAGGCAAAGGTCGAGGCCGTGGAGCAGTCATACGCCCTCGTTGCGAAGCAGTTTGAAGTCGGATTGAAGAACCCGACCGACCTCCTCGCTCAGAAGGACGAACTGTTGTCGGCTCAGCAGGCGTTGCTGCAGTCCAAGTACACAGCCATTTACAACATAAACCTGCTCAGATTCTATGCAGGCGAGAGATTTTTGTAGAAGTATAATCATAAACGACAATAATATATGAAGAAATTCCTAATCATTTTGTTTGCAGTAGTGCTGGCAGGCGCGCTCGTATGGTGGTTCTTCGTGCGTGAAAAACAGTTCGCGGCCACCTATCAGGAAGCGAAGATTGAGCGTGCGGACCTCAGTGTGTCCGTGTCGGCTACGGGAACGGTGGAGCCAGTCTCGCAAGTGGAGGTCGGTACACAGGTTTCCGGCATCGTGTCTCGTCTCTATGTGGATTACAACAGCCATGTGAAGAAAGGTCAGGTGATAGCCGAACTCGACAAGACCAACCTTTTGAGCGAGCTTGCGTCGAAGAGAAGCAACCTCTCGTCGGCAAAGTCTGAATACGACTACCAGCTGAAGAATTACACCCGCCAGAAAACTCTCCACGAGCAGCACCTCATCGCCGATGCCGACTACGAGACGGCTTACAACACCTACCTGCGCGCAAAGAACAGCTACGAGATAGCCAAGAACGACCTCGACAAGGCGCAGACAAACCTCGGATACGCCACAATCTACTCGCCTATCGACGGAGTGGTGCTGAGCAAGTCGGTCGAGGAAGGACAGACGGTCGCTTCTTCGTTCAACACTCCTACGCTGTTCGTCATAGCCAACGACTTGACAAACATGCAGGTTGTGGCGAATGTTGACGAGGCGGACATAGGCAATGTGCAGATGGGACAGAAGGTCGTCTTCACTGTTGACGCCTTCCCTAACGAGTCGTTCCAGGGTCAGGTGACGCAGGTTCGTCAGGAGGCTACGACTTCCAACAACGTCGTGACCTACGAGGTTGTTATCTCCGCGCCAAACCCAGACCTGAAACTCAAGCCAGGACTCACAGCCAACGTCACCATCTACACGATGGAAAGACAGAACGCCGTGTGCGTGGCGAGCAAGGCTTTGAGGTTCGACCCATCGGCCGAAGGCAACTCCGGACCAAACGACACGATAGTTGACTGCAAGGGACGCCACAAACTGTGGACTCGCAAGGGTCACGTTTTCACAGCGCACCCAGTGGAAATCGGCATCACCTCGGGCATGAAGACAGAAATCCTTTCCGGCATGAACGTCGGCGAGTCTGTCGTTGTGGCTGTGGAGAACGGAAGAATGCCGCATGAGATGAAGCAGGACCCATCGCAGAAGACAGAGAAATCTCCGTTCATGCCATCTCGTCCGGGCGGCAAGAGAAACAGATAAAAAATTGACTTTATGGCAGCAGTTATTTCACTTCGTGACATCAAGCGCGACTTCCTTGTCGGCAGCGAGACGGTGCATGCTCTGCGCGGAGTCTCATTCGATATTCAGGAAGGTGAGTTCGTCACCATAATGGGTACTTCGGGCTCGGGCAAATCCACACTGCTCAATGTGCTCGGGTGTCTCGACTCGCCTTCGTCTGGCGACTATCTGCTCGACGGCAACTCGGTGCGCGAGATGTCCAAAGACCAGCGTGCCGTGCTGCGTAACCGCAAGATAGGCTTCGTGTTCCAGAACTACAACCTGTTGGCAAAGACCACCGCCGTCGAGAACGTGGAACTGCCTTTGATGTATAACTCGGCAGTGTCTTCGAAGGAAAGGCACGAGCGCGCCGTCAAGGCGTTGCAGACCGTCGGGCTCGGCAACCGCCTCGAACACAAGTCGAACCAGATGTCGGGAGGACAGATGCAGCGTGTGGCTATCGCCAGAGCGCTCGTCAACAACCCTGCCGTGCTGCTCGCCGACGAGGCCACGGGACACCTCGACACGCGCACGTCGTTCGAGATTCTCGTCCTGTTCCAGCAGCTGCACGCCGAGGGACGAACGATAATCTTCGTGACCCACAACCCCGACATAGCCCGCTACAGCACAAGGAACATCTTCCTGCGCGACGGACGAATCACCGAGGACACGATTAACCAGAATGTTGAGTACGCCGCTGCCATGCTTGCGGCTTTGCCTCCAGAAGAATAGGCGCTTATGAACTATGCGAATCTTTTTAAAATAGCGTTCAAGGCTCTCTCGAACAACAAGTTCAGGACTTTCCTCACGATGCTCGGCATTATAATCGGTGTGGCGTCGGTCATCACCATGCTCGCCATCGGCCAGGGCTCGAAGCGCTCCATCCAGCAGCAGATCTCCGAGATGGGCAGCAACATGATAATGATAAACCCGGGAGGCGACCGCCAGGGCGGAGTCCGTATGGACCCGTCGGCCATGCAGACGCTCAAGCTCGAGGATTATGAGGCGATAGTGAAGAGATCGACGAAGCTGTCGGCTATAAGCCCGTCGGTCAACAAGTCCGGACAGTTCATCAACGGAAACAACAACACGCCTTCGCAGATGCAGGGCATAGGACTCGAATATCTGACCATCCGTCAGCTCCAGGTCGAGAGCGGCGATATGTTCACAGAGCAGGACATAAACTCGTCGGCGAAGGTCTGCATCATAGGCAAGACCGTGGCGGACAACCTCTTCCCCGACGGCTCCGACCCAGTGGACAAGGTCATCCGCTTCAACTCCATACCGTTCCGCATCATCGGCGTACTGAAATCCAAGGGCTACAACTCCATGGGACAAGACCAGGACAACGTGGTGCTTGCGCCATACACGACCGTCATGAAGCGTATCCTCGCCGTCACTTACCTGCAGCAGATAGTCTGCTCGGCGGTCACGGAGTCGGAGACCGAGGCGGCCATAAAGGAAGTTACGGAAATCCTGCGTGAGAACCACAAACTGAGGGAGGGCGACGACGACAACTTCACCATCCGCTCGCAGCAAGAGCTTTCGTCGATGATGAGCTCGACGTCGGAGATGATGACAGTGCTGCTCGCCTGCATCGCCGGCATCTCGCTTGTGGTCGGCGGTATCGGTATTATGAACATCATGTACGTTTCGGTCACCGAGCGCACACGCGAGATAGGACTCAGAATGTCGGTAGGCGCACGCGGCAAGGACATCCTTTCGCAGTTCCTCATCGAGGCGGTCATCATATCCATCACCGGCGGCATCATCGGTGTGCTGCTCGGCGTCTTGGCGACGTTGTTGGTCAACATCATCGCCTCGTGGCCGGTCTATATCCAGCCGTGGAGCGTCCTGTTGAGCTTCGGCGTGTGTACAATCACCGGAGTATTCTTCGGCTGGTATCCTGCGCGCAAAGCCTCGTCGCTCAATCCGATCGATGCGATAAGGTATGAGTAATTGAGATATTTTTGCATAATATTGTGTTGCAAAAACGAAAAAATCTGCAATGAATTGCAGACGGCTTTGGTGCGTGCAATTCGACGAATGAACTTT
>JAGCQO010000166.1 GCA_017965125.1 Paludibacteraceae bacterium | reverse complement strand
CACTCCGCTGACAAAGATGTTCGCTTCTGAGTACGCGAACCAGAACGCTTTCGACTGCATCCAGATACACGGCGGTTCGGGCTTCATGAGAGACTACACTTGCGAACGTCTCTATCGTGACGCGAGAATCCTGACTATCTACGAGGGAACATCGCAGCTTCAGGTCGTAGCGGCGATAAGATTTGTGACCACAGGAACATATCTTGAGCAGATAAGAAAGTACCAGGAGAAGGAGCTCGACTCGTCTCTCGGTGCTGTGAAGGCAAAGCTGGCTGAGATGACCAACATCTTTGAGAAGACTGTCGCTACAGTCGAGGAGAAGAAGGCTGCCGCAGGCGAGCAGGGCCAGACTTATCTCGACTTTGTGGCAAGAAGGCTTGTTGAGCAGGCCGGCCTCACTATCATGGGCTACTTGCTCGCGATAGACGCAACAAGAGCCATAAAGGAGAACGGCCCGGACTTCGTGAAGTCTGCCAAGGTGTTCGTGAACTTCGCTTCGGCTGAGGTCGCAAAGCACGCGGCGTTTGTTGAGAGCCTGAACCCAGACGAGGTGAAGACTTACGCTCAGAACTAAAAACACAGAACCTAAATCTAAAAAACTATGGCAATATTAATGATTACAGTGTTCGTTGTCGGCTACCTCTGCATAGCCTTGGAACACCCGTTGAAGATTGACAAGGCGGCCTCTGCATTGTTGATAGGAGTGCTGACATGGACAATTTTCATTTTGCTCGGCGAGAATGATGTTCATTGGGTCGGTGAGCAACTGAACGAGAACCTGGCGGAGACAGCCCAGACCTTGTTCTTCTTGTTCGCGGCGATGACAATCGTTGAGATTGTTGACCGTCATAATGGTTTCAAGATCATAACCGACAGAATCACCGCCACAAACAAAGTCAAATTGCTGTGGATTATCAGTTTCTTGACATTCTTCATGTCGGCTGTGCTTGATAACCTTACAACAACAATCGTCCTTCTTTCCCTGCTTCGCAAGCTCATCAAGGACCAGCACACTCGTTGGACTTATGCGAGCATCGTCGTCATAGCAGCGAATGCCGGTGGCGCGTGGTCGCCTATCGGTGATGTTACGACGATAATGCTGTGGATCGGCGGACAGATTTCGGCAGGAAAAATCATCACGGGCAGTATCCTTCCGAGCCTTGTCTCGATGATAGTTCCTTTGATTATTCTGTCGTTCACGCTGAAGGGCGAAATCATCCGTCCGGCAGAGAGCAAGGAGGCGGAGTCCATCACGACGCCTAAGGAGCAGATGACTTTGCTCGTGCTTGGTGTCGGTCTGCTGCTTTTCGTGCCGGTGTTCAAGACGTTTACTCACCTCCCTCCGTTTATGGGAATGCTCTTGGGCTTGGGCGTTATGTGGATGTTCACTGAGCTTATGCACAAGAAGAAATCGGAGGAAATCAAGAAAAAACTGTCGGTTGTCAATATTCTCAGACGAGTTGAGACACCAACGATTTTCTTCTTCCTCGGTATCTTGACGGCTGTCGGCGCGCTTGGCGCAGCAGGTCAGTTGAGCAAGCTCTCGGAGTGGCTTCGTGACGTGACTGGCGGCAATATCTATGTGATAGACACAACAATCGGTGTGCTGTCGTCAATCATCGACAATGTGCCGCTTGTGGCTGCGTCAATGAAGATGTATGCTATCGACCCGAATGTTATCGACTATGCTGTTGACGGCACATTCTGGCACATGTTGGCTTACTGTGCAGGAACCGGAGGCTCAATCCTGATTATCGGTTCGGCCGCTGGAGTTGCAGCCATGGGACTGGAGAAAATCGATTTCATCTGGTATCTGAAGCACATCAGCTGGTTGGCTCTTGTGGGCTATCTGGCTGGCGCATTATGCATCTATCTTGAGCACTGCATATTTGTATAGCATTAAGAATTGAATATATGAAAATCCCTATGGCGCTTGCTGTGGGGATTTTTGTTTTGTAATTGCTAACTTTGGATTGCAAAAGACAAAGGACCGATGAAGAAAATTGAGATAAGCAAAAGGACGTTTCATTTCAAGAACCCGGCAGGGACGTCAAGAGGCGTTTACACCACCAGAGACAGCTATTTCCTGACACTCACAGACACGGAAAGGCCTGGAGTGAAAGGCGTAGGCGAGTGTGCCACGCTGCCCGACCTTTCCTGCGACGCCATGCCGGACTACGAGGATGTGCTTCGTTCTTTTTGTAAAAAAGCGGAAGAAACAGGCGCCATCAACTATGATGGACTGCGCCCTTATCCGTCCATCCTTTTCGGCTTGGAAAGCGCCTTCGCGCAGTTTGAAGCCAATGGCGATGTGGCGTTGTTTGACACTCCGTTCGGCCGAGGCGAGAAGGGCATACGCATAAACGGACTGGTGTGGATGGGCACGTTCGAGGAGATGTACGAGAGGCTGGAGGAAAAGCTGAATGCGGGTTTCCATTGCGTGAAGCTGAAGATAGGCGCGATTGACTTCAATAAGGAGATAGAGCTGATTCGCCACATCAGAGAATGCTTCGGCAAAGATAAAATCGAGCTTAGGGTCGATGCCAACGGCGGATTTACAAAGGACGAGGCTATGTCCAGACTTGAGCAACTCGCCAGATACGACATCCATTCCATAGAACAGCCCATAAAACAAAAGCAGTGGGCCGAGATGGCGCGTCTTTGCGAGAACACGCCGCTGCCTATCGGTCTCGACGAGGAGCTAATCGGTGTAAACACAAAGGACGAGAAACAACGCCTGCTTGATGTCATAAAGCCGCAGTACATAATCCTGAAGCCGTCGCTCCATGGCGGAATGAGGGGCTGCGACGAATGGATTGCCCTGGCTGAGGAGCGAGGCATCGGCAACTGGATAACCAGTGCGCTCGAAAGCAATGTGGGACTGAACGCGATTGCGCATTACACGGCGAAAACATACGGCCCGGACATCGTCATGCCGCAAGGTCTTGGCACCGGACTGCTCTTTACCGACAATCTCGACATGCCGCTGACTATAAAAGGTGACGAACTATGGTGCTTGAAGAATTCATAAGGGAGTGGGAGAGCGACAGCCCGACTGTCGGCGTCCGCACGAGCGGCTCTACGGGCAAGCCTAAGGAGATGGCTGTGGAGAAGGCGCGAATGGCGGCCAGCGCCGAGGTCACGTGCGACTTCCTCGGGCTGAGGCCGGGCGACAAGGCGTTGCTGTGCCTTCCGGTCGATTACATTGCCGGCAAGATGATGGTGGTCCGCAGCAAGGTGAGAGGGCTGGAGCTGAAAAGCGTAGAGCCGTCAAGCCACCCATTGGCCGAGGTCGCCCGAGACGAGCGTTTCGACCTTTGCGCCATGGTGCCGATGCAGGTTTACAACTCGCTGCTTGTGGCCGATGAGGCGGAGAAACTGAAGAACATAAGGCATTTGATTATAGGCGGCGGTGCTATAGATGCGTCGTTGGCAGAGAAACTGAGGTCGTTGCCGAATGACGTCTGGAGCACGTACGGCATGACGGAAACGCTGTCGCACATCGCCCT
>JAGCQO010000165.1 GCA_017965125.1 Paludibacteraceae bacterium | reverse complement strand
TGGCTTCGCCCTTGTATTCGTAGTGCAGGGCGTTCAGCGCGTTCTCCAGGTGCAGCTCTCGCTTGTTGCCGTCCTTGTCCTTTCTGTCGTAGTCGAACAAGCGGTATGTTATGTCGGAACTTTGCTGTATCTCGGCGAGTATGATGCCTTTGCCTATGGCGTGTACTGTGCCGGCTGGGATGAAGTATGCGTCGCCTTTCTTCACTTTGTGTACTGTGAGTACGTCAGCCAAAGTACCGTTCTTGATGTGCTCCTCGCATTGTTTTGCGTCAACTTTGCCGTCGAAGCCGATGTAGAGCTCGGCATCCTTCTCCGCGTCGATTATGTACCACATTTCGGTCTTGCCGTTGGTGCCGTATAGCTCCTGCGCCATGTCGTCGTCGGGGTGCACCTGCACGCTCAGCTTGTCGTTGGCGTCGATGAATTTGAACAGGAGCGGAAAGCTCTGTCCGAATGTGTCGTAAACCTTCTGTCCGACCAGTTCGTCGAGATAGACTTCGACCAGCTCGTTTATGGTGTTGCCGGCGAGATAGCCGTTCTCAACGACGGATTCATTTCCTTCAAGTCCGCTCAACTCCCAGCTCTCTCCGATGTTCTCGTCGTTCTTCACGGCTTTGTTCATCAGTGTTCCGAGTTTGCTTCCTCCCCAGATTCTGTTTTTCAGTATGGGCTTGAATTTTAGTGGATATAGCATCATCTCTTTTATTGTTGCTGCTTTAGTAAATCTTGTTTTCTCTTGTTATTGATAGCTTTTATCTCGTTGTTTCTCGATAGCTTGAAGTAGTTTTCGTAAGCGATTTTTGTGCTTGTGCCCAGTCGTCTTTCTATCTTCAGTATCTCTGTGCTTATCTTCTTTCTTTCCGCGACTTCGTATGCGCTGGCGTACTCGGCCCTCAGCCTGTCGAGCGTCTCTATGTTGGCGTTTCTTTCAGCCTGCAGTTTTGCTCCTTGCTGGTAGTATGCCTTGGCCTCGCCGCTCAGGAAGTCGTCGAGCTTCGTGTATGTTATCTCGTCGGTTATCTTGAATTCAAAACCGCTTGTCTTTATGGTTGTTTGCTGCGGCTTGACTTCTTCCACGGCTACTGTCGTGTCGGTTTTCGCTGTGGCAACGCTGTCGATTGCTGTCGCAGCAGTGTCTGTCCTGACTAAGGCTACAGTGTCGGGCTCGGGAGTCGTCTGCGCTGTTTCTGGCTGTGGGACGAAGAATTTCTTCATCTTGGCGTATTGCAGCCTCTCCGCGTCGCTGATGTTTTCTGGCAGGAACACGCTTTGGCTTTCGTATTTGAAAGTGTAGATCTTGACGCTGTCGCCGCTTATGAATCGGTCTGTCGCCCAGTGGCCTATGCCTTTGTTTTCGTCGATTGCCATGAGGTAGTCATTCCATGGCGAATTGAACGGCAGGGAGATTTGCAATGGCGACATGTATCCGCTGTTGTCCGAACTGTATCTCGACACAAAGATGTCATAACCGCCCAACGAGCCGTGTCTTGTCGAGCCGAAGTAGAGCGTTATGCCGTCCTCCTGAAGGAACGGGAAGTTCTCGTCGCCCGGTGTGTTTATCTCGTCCGGCAGTTTTCTGCCTTTCGACCATCCGTCTATGAGCTTGTCCTGTACGAAGATGTCGCATTGGTTGTTGCTGCTGTCGGAGTATATTCTGCGGTCTTCTCTTTGGGTCATGTAGCCGGTGTATGGGGCAGAGTAGTCGGCGCTGTTGCCCTTGTGCTGATAAAGGATGCCGGCGTTGTCGCTAAGCGAGTAGTAACTGAAGAAGTATTTCTTGCCCACGGTCATGCTGTCGATTATGGTCACTTTCTCGACCGACTTCAGCAGTTTTCTCGCGTTCTCGATTCCTTGGAGCCTTCTTGCGCACGCGTCGTAGAGGAATGATTTCTGCGAGACCATCTTCGCCGCTCTTTCGTAGTAGGCTGCGGCTTGCGCGAAGTCGTACTGCTTGGCGTATATGTCGCCCTTCATGAACACGGCTCCTGGCAGCTCCTGCGCGTCGGACAGATAGTAGTCTGCCTCGCTTATCTCGTTGGCGTAGTAAAGACACGCGCCGACCATGTAGTTCGTCAGTGCGTTGTGCGGATCATCGTAAAGCTTCTCTTTGTACAGTTTTATGGCTTCCTTGTAGTTGCCGGCTTTGTAGAGCGAGTCGGCCTTGCTTACTGGCTTGTCGGCTTGTGGTGCGCTTGTGTTTGCTGCAACGGCAGGTGCGGCACCAGCCTCTTCGTTTGGCTGTGCTTTCTTAGGAGCTCCGTATGCAAAAAGTGATACAAGGCTGATTAATGCAGATATGTAGATACTTTTTTTCAAAATTGTCACAAAGATACTAAATATTCCCTTGCGTTTCGGACAATTCTGCGCTAATCTTGGTTCTTTTTGAATAACGATTTGAAAGCGTTTTTAATCTCGCTTCCAGCTTCTTTCATATCTTCTTTCATGCTCTCTCTCGATTCCTTCCAGTCTTCTTTTATGTTGCTCCTTTCTTCCTTCCATTCCTCTTTTATGTCGTTCGTGGCGGTCTTCACTGTTGTGCTTATGTTGTTCTTGATGGTCTTGCCGGCCTCCTTGAACATTTCCTTGGTCTGCACTTTCACCTTCGGGTCGCTTATGGTTCCGGTGATTCTCACTCCGGCTTTGCTTATCTTCAGGATTGTGGTCTCGGAGGTCGGGATGTCCACGTGCAGTGTGTAGTCTATGTTTTCGTTTATGCTTGTGTAGCCGTTCTCGACGTTGAATTTCGTGTCGGCTATGTAGAAGCTGAAGTTCGACGTCAGCACTTTGCCGTCCTTCACTTCGAACGGTATGCTCACGTGTGAAATCTCAGGGTCATAGAACTCGTCTCTCTTCAGCGCTTTGCTCAGTCGGTGCAGTGCCTCCACGCCGCTTATGGTTATGTCGTTCGACGAGATTGTACCTTTGGCTCTGAGCTGCATGAGGTTCGGCTTCATGTCGTTCTCGAGCGGAGTGTCGAAAGTGGCGTTGCCGTGGAATCGTCCTTTGGTCTTGCCGAAGATTGGCACGAGCTTTCTGGCCGACGTTATCTGCCTGAAAACCTCGGAGTAAAGCACGTTGTTTATGTTCACGTCGCCCTTGAGTCTTGGCGTCGCGTCGGCATCCGATGTGTATTCGCCGTTCAGCGTCATCGTTCCTCCCATTGCGTTCAGCGATATGCCTTTCATCTTCAGCTTGCTGTTGTTGAGAGTGAACTGGCCTCTGGCGTTGGTTATGTCGATTTTGTCGAATGTTATGTGGTTGAACGTCGAAGACAGTGTCAGGTTCATGTCATGCGGCAGTACGATTACGTTGCTCGTCTTTTTGCTTTTAGCCTTGCCGTTGCTTGGCGCTTGCGTGTTGTTGGCGGTTGTCAGCAGGTCCGAGATGTTCATGAGCGATGATGTCGTGTTCAGGCTGCCTTTGAGGGTGTCGTTCCTGAAAATGTAGGAAATCACGTTGTCCAAATGTCCGTTCGCCTGAAGGTCGGAGCCTCCGATGCGTATTTTCATTACAGGCACGTCGATGAATCTGGATGTGAAATTCATCTTCGCCGTGATTATCTGCAGTGGATGCGACAGCGATGGCGTCTTGAACTTCATGTTCGACATGGTCATGTTGCCGCTGAACTTGAATCTGTCGTACATCTTCTTCTGGTAGTACGACAGGCTTCCGTCTATCGTCAGGTCTATGTCGGCAGTTCCTTCCAGTTTCTGGTCGTTCTCGAGCGGATAGAACTCCTTTATGCGCGAGAGGTTTATTCTTCCTTTTGCGTAAAGGTTTATGTTCGGGTCTGTGGCAGGGTGTGTTATTCTCAGTCTGCCGCCGAACGGCGCGTCGGCCATCACAAGCGAGAATTTCGAGATGTCCACCACAGTGTTGTCCAAGCTTCCGCCCTTGTTGCTTATGCTGCATTTCAGGTTTATGCGGTCAACGGATTTCGGCAGGTCGGGGTATTTGAACGAGCCGTTCTTCACGTCGATGTCGAAGTTGAACGAAGGCCACAGCGTCTTGGCGTTTCTCGTGTCGAGCGTGCCTTTCGCAAATCCGCTGACAGTCACGATTCCCTTCGTTTCTATGTCCTCGAATTTCTTGGCGTAAATGGCAGGGATTAACGACAGAATGTCCTTGAAATGACACTCCTTGGCGTTTGCGCTCAAGTCCATGTCGTAGAGGCTTTTGTCGGTGATTTTGAACCATCCGTTCAGCGACAGTTTCAGCTCGTTTATGTCCAGCGTGTTGTCGCTTATCTCGTATCGGCTGTTTTGAGCGTCGGCCTTGAACTTCGCGTCCAGCTTCACTTTGTAGTTGTTCAGCCAGACGATTTTCCCCACTTTCAGGTATGCGTCCTCGATTTCGTTCTCGGTCTCGAAGTTGTTCATGTCGCCGGAGAAGTCGCCGGAGGTTTTGTGGTTAATGTTGCCCACAGAGACGAAGACTCCGTTTTTGTGGTCGTCGTATGTTATGCTTCCGTCCTTTATTCTCAATTCCTTGAGCGACAGTTTGAAAGGCTTCTTCTCGCCGCTATTTTCTTTCTCGTCTTGCTTTATTATGTCCCAGTTCCTTTTCCCGTCCTCGTTTACGATGAGGTGTACGACTGGTTCGTTGACGATGATTTTCTTTATCTTGTAGCCGTCGTCGC
Source organism: Paludibacteraceae bacterium (assembly GCA_017965125.1). Lineage (GTDB taxonomy): Bacteria > Bacteroidota > Bacteroidia > Bacteroidales > Paludibacteraceae > UBA4363. The sequence continues at coordinate 3,144 of JAGCQO010000165.1, read as the reverse complement.
CCCAGAGGGAGTTCAGGGCTATGACTCCGTTCAGGTGCTTGATGTTAGCAAGCGTGTCGCCCTTGAATTCGCCTTTGCCGATGATGGTCACGTCGTCGAGCGACACCCTCAGGTTAGGGAAGTTCCGGATGAGGCTGAACGACACGTCCTCGAATTTAACGTGGGCGTTTATGTTCTTGCCGGCCTCGCTTATTATGGCGTTGATTATCTTGTCTTTGAATAAGTATGGAGTCGTCGTTGCCAATATCAGCAAAACGGCTATAACAGAGCCTGTGACGATTGCAATCTTTTTTCTTGAAAGCTTCATTACACGAAATTTGTATGTCACACAAAAATATGAATAAGAAGTGACAATACTCGAAAAAAAATAGGTAGTTTTGTGAAAACAATCTAACTCATAAAAGCAATGCTAAACTTACTCATCAAACACAAGACAATAAGAAAATATACAGACAAGGATCTTAGCGATCAAATTCTTAACCGCTGCCTCACTGCGGCTTGCCGTGCGTCAAACACTGGCAATATGCAGACCTACAGCATCGTCGTCACTCGCGACAACGACATCAAAAAGCAGCTTGCCCCAGCTCATTTCAACCAGCCGATGGTTACACAGGCGCCTGTGGTGCTGACATTCTGCGCCGATTTCAACCGCTTCAACAAGTGGTGCGCTATCCGCAACGCAAAGCCGGGTTTTGACAATGTGTTGTCATTCTCGTCGGCTGTAATCGACACAGTGCTGGCTGCGCAGAACTTCGCTGTGGCGGCTGAGAGCGAAGGCCTTGGCATCTGCTTCCTCGGCACTACGACCTACAACGCTCCGCAGATAATCGATGTGCTGAAACTGCCTAAGATGGTGTTCCCTGTGACTACAATCACAGTCGGCTATCCTGCCGAGACACCGGAGCGCCAGGAGGACCGCCTGCCTATCAACGGCGTGTGTCATCACGAGGTTTACGAGGATTACGACGAAAAGGAAATTGAGCGCATTTATGCCGCAAAAGAGGCCCTTGAGTCATCGAAGCAGTTCGTTAAGGAAAACAACAAAGAGACTCTTGCTCAGGTGTTTACCGACATCCGTTACACGAAGAAGGACGCTGAGGCATTCTCGGTCACTTTCTTGGAGATGCTCAAACAGCAAGGTTTCCTCCATTAATCAAAGCATAAAAGCATGTTCGACCCGCCAGTAGAAGCAAAGGCTTGGATCGGGTGGTGGCTTTCCTCCCGTACTGGGTTGTTGAAGCCGAATGTCATAAAAACTCAGTTGCGCCATCTCGATCGTGTGACTGAGTTTTCTTATGTCATGCAGTCGCCGTTCCGTGTGGCGAACTGGGCGCAGCGCTTTGTCATGTCGCTCTACGGCGGTCGTGGCGCAGTCGGGGCTTATTATCCGTTGGTCAACTATGTGAAATACCGTGTCAATGTCTCGGTCAAGAACCAGCATTTGCGTGTGCATGAGCTGACGCATGCTCTCGGATGGCTCAAGAAGCAGGAAATGGCTGTCGCAGTGCGCTTTATGCGTGGCAAGGAGTGGCGGCGACTCACGGGGCGCAAGTTCAGCCTTTATTGGGACAACCCTTGGGAGATTTATTCCAGAGTGATGCAGCTCCGTTTCGAGATTATGGCCAATCCGGAAGGCGTGTTCACGTCCGACGACCTCGCTGCATTGCGCTCTGCCAACGTGCTTGCGCGCTTCAGCCTGTCGGCTTACTCCGACTCCTTCTTGCTCTTCCTGCTCAACGATGTGGCTTAGTCCTTTCGGCTGTTTCTTTCTGCGTTTTGCAGTTTTTTCAGAATGGAGTAGGCTTGGTATATGCCGAGTTGTCCGGCTGCCGAGAGGTCGTTCTTGATTGACTCCAAGTCGTAGCCGCCGTCTTTCATTTTCGCCAAAGCCTTGTTGAAATGCGCGTCGGCGAAGTTGCTGTCCTTTTGCGTTATCTTGTCGTAATAGCCGATGGCGTCCTTGTATTCGCCTGTGTTGTAGCTCAGATTGCCGAGGTTGAAGCTCGCGTACAGGCCGAGCTCGCCGTCGCTTTCACACTCCGTCCAGCATCGCTTTATGAGCTCAATGCCCTTGCCGTCGGGGCTTTCGCCTTTGCTTATGCCGATTTCCATGCGCTTGTTGACCGCCGTGCCGTATGCGAACTTGATTATCGTCTCGGTCTCGTCGCCTTTGCCCGTGACTTTCAGCGCGTTGTCAAGCTCGGCTATCGCAGAGTCCGGGTTTTGTAGGATGATGTAGTTTATGGCTTTGGCAGTGAGCAGCGTGGCTCTCTTTTCCTTCGTCACGTTGCCGCGCAGTTCCTTGTCTATTCGTTCGATGTCGTCGAAATGGACCTTGCTGAGCAGTTCGGAGAGAGGCACGTCGTGGTTGGTCATTGTCAGCTTCATGCCGCTTCTCTGGTTGAATTTCTCGACCATCGGGATGAACCTTCGGCTGTCTTTTCTGACGAGTTCGTTCGAGGCGTACGGGCTAAGCACGTAGTATTTCTTGAGGTTCACGGACGCGTTCTCGTCTTGTATCTTGCCTCTGGTCTTGTCGTTGTAGTAGTCGGTGCTTTCGGTTTCGAACTTCTTTGTCGCTTCGGCGATTACCGATTTGGATGTGGCGATGTTGGCTGTGGCTACGATTTTCCGCTTCCTCCTCCTTCCGTTCATGGCGTCATTCTCGAGCATTGCGGCTCTGTAGCGGTCTATGCTGGCTTGCCTTTTCTGTCCGACGGCTTCGCACGCTTGCGCATGTCCGTAGAATGCCGGCAGGAAGTCGGGATATTTTCTGAGCAGCGTCTCGAAGTCTTGCTTAGCCTTGTTGTATTCGCCTATCTCCAGCGCCACGACGGCTCTTTGATACACAGCCTCGTCCATGTCCGGGGCGTTGCTTACGATTATGTCGAGGTCGGACAGGGCGTTGTTCAGGTCGCCGACTTCAGACCTCAGTATCGCTCTGTTGAATCGTGCCTGCTTGTCGTTCGGGTCCAATTCTATGGCTTTGCTGTAGTTGTTCAGTGCTTTCTCGTACTTTTTCATACGGTAGTTCAGCAAGCCCAGGTTTATGTAGGTCGATGTGTTTTTCGAGCCGAGCTCTGCGGCTTTCTCATACATGGCTACAGCCGCCGTGTCTCTTTTCAGCAGCAGCGAGACGAGTCC
>JAGCQO010000164.1 GCA_017965125.1 Paludibacteraceae bacterium | reverse complement strand
CTCCAGCGAGACGAATTTTCTTATTATCTCCTCTTTGCTGAGATACTCCAGCTTGCTGAATATTTCAGGCAGCAGCGGGTCTATCTCCTCGTTGTTCACCTCCACGTTCTCCATTCTGTTTATCAGGTGGAACAGCTGCTTCTTGCAGATTTCCAGTCCGTTAGGCACGTCTTTCCTGATAAACTCTCTCTTTATGATTCTCTCGATGCTCTTTATTCTGTGCTTTTCCTTTGTGTGGATTATGGCTATGGAAACGCCTTTTTTCTTGGCTCTTCCGGTTCTTCCGCTTCGGTGTGTGTAGCTCTCGATGTCGTCCGGCAGGTTGTAGTTTATGACGTGTGTAAGGTCGCTCACGTCAAGTCCTCTGGCAGCCACGTCGGTTGCGACGAGTATCTGCAGGTGCTTGATTCTGAACTTCTGCATCACGGCGTCTCTCTGCGCCTGGCTCAGGTCGCCGTGCAGCGCGTCGGCGTTGTATCCGTCCTTCATCAGCTTCTCCGCCACTTCCTGCGTTTCCTGTCTTGTGCGGCAGAAGATTATGGCGTAGATGTCCGGGTTCATGTCCACGATTCTCTTCAGCGCCAAGTATCTGTCTTTCGCCTGAACCATGTAGTAAACATGCTCCACGTTCTCGTTGCCGCTGTTCTTCGTGCCTATGGTTATTTGCTCTCTCTCGCCCATGTAGTTGCGCGACATCTCCTCGACGTCCTTAGGCATGGTGGCTGAGAAAAGGAATGTTCTTCTTTCTGCCGGAGTGCTTTCGAGTATCGTCTCGATGTCCTCCTTGAATCCCATGTTCAGCATTTCGTCGGCTTCGTCGAGCACGAGGTACTGTATGTTCTCGAGATGCACCTTGCCTCTTTTCATCAGGTCTATCAGTCGGCCCGGAGTGGCTACCACGATTTGGGGTGTCACGTCCAGCTGCTTGAGCTGTGTGATTATGTTCTCGCCGCCGTAAACAGGCACGATTTTCATGCCCTTGATGTGCTTGCTGAAGTTCTTCAGGTCGTTGCTTATCTGTACGCAAAGCTCTCTCGTCGGTGCTATGACGAGTGCCTGCGTTGTCCTTTCGTTTTCGTTTATGCAGTCAAGAATAGGAAGTCCGAACGCTGCCGTCTTTCCTGTTCCTGTCTGTGCCAATGCCACAAGATCCTTGCTCTCGTTTTTTATGAAAGGGATGGACTTTTCCTGTATCGGCATCGCCTCCTCAAATCCAAGTTCGTCAACCGCAGTTAATATCTCCTCTCTTAAATCTAATTCTCTGAATTTCATTTATTTGTTGTTAAGTTGTTTCTTGTTTAAAAGTTAATCTTCAATCTTACGTTGAATTGCCTTCCTGTCAGGTAGTTAGGCACGGCATGCTGTCTCTTGTTCACGTCGGTCACCCAGTAGTAGCTTGCCACATTGCTCAGGTCGAACAGATTGAAGACTTCCAGCCCGAGGTTTATGTTTTTCACCGCCTTGAATATCTTGGTCTTGTCCAGCCACTTGAAGTCGCCCTCGGCAAACGTCCTCGACGCTCCTATGTCCACTCTTCTGTAGGCTTTGCCGATGTTCGTGTTGTCGCTGCTGTGGCTCTTGACGTTAGGCGCCCAGAACGGCAGTCCGTCCTCCCAGATGAATCGGAGGTGGACCTTGTACTTAGGCAGTCCCGGGATGTAGTCCTGGAAGAACATCGTGAAGTTGTATCGCTGCTCGTTAGGTCTCGCCACCCATTTTGCGCCGGGCTCGTCCTTCTTCTCCTTGCTCCTCATCAGTCCCAGACCTATCCACGAGTCGGTGCCAGGGACGAACTCGCCGAACAGCTTGAAGTCAACGCCGGCGGTGTAGGCTTTGGCGTCGTTGGTGCCGGAGTAAACGATCTTCAGGTTGTTGATGCTGTAGGTCTCCACTCTGTCCGCCATCTTGTAATAGACCTCGGTGGTGAACTTGACAGGACGGCCCTTGAGCCTGAAGTAGTAGTCGCCGCCCAGCACGAAGTGCAGCGAGCGTTGCGACTTTATGTCATCGTTGAGCTTGACGTTGGAGTTGCCCGTCGCCGCGTCGGTCTCTATCATGCGGACTTCCTTGTAGAACGGCGACTGGTAGTAAACGCCGGTGGAGAAGCGGAAACCGAGGTTCTCGTTCTTCTTAGGGAAGTATGACACTGTGGCTCTTGGACTTACGATAAACTCCTTGTTGAATGTCCAGTAGTTTCCTCTCACGCCAGCCAGCAGCCCGAATGTTCCTATGCGTGTCTTGAATCTCGACTCGTCCTGCACGAAGAACTGCGTTCTCCAGCTGCTCATTGAGTTGTTGCTCCTGAGGTTGTAGGTCGAGGTATCAGATCCTGACGAATCTCTTGTCTCGAACTCGATGATGTTGTCGTCGATGTCCTCTTTCT